>JABDJW010000030.1 GCA_013002375.1 Acidimicrobiales bacterium
GAAGAGGGACTCCGTGTTGGCGACGGTCGGCTGGGGCGTCGCGGTTGCGGCGGCCTTCGCCGTGGTCGTCCTGGTCGCGCTCGCGATCCTCGGCGTAGGCGCGGGAGCGCAGGAGGACGCCCCGGACGTCGCGACACGGACGATCAGGGTCACGCATGTGCCCCCAGACGAAGTCTTGACGCCGCTCATCGTCGACTCGCTCGACCCGACCACGGTGTTGACGGTCCATGCCCGGGGGTTCGAGGGCGACCGCACCGGCTTCGTCAGGCAGTGCCGGGTGGGCGAACAGAACGTCTGCCGCAACAGGCTCGCCGTGCGGTTCGATGGAAACGGGACGGCACTGTTCCAATACCTCGTCACCGACGGGGGCGGATGCCGACTGCGCGCCGCCGAGCGCTGCACGCTCGAGATAGTGGCCGGCGACACCCACACCATCATCGACACGATCTTTGTCGACTCGGCTCCTCCTCCGGGCCGCGTCAGCGTCACCCCCCGCCGAGACCTCGAGGTGGGCGACACCGTGACGCTCGAGGCGACCGGCTTCCCGGCGAACGTGACCTTGATCGCAACCGTGTGCGCGGTGCCGTCGATCAGCGGTCCGCGTTGCGGGGCGCCGGGACCGGCCGTCGAGTTGGTGACCGACGCCGACGGCGCCGCGTCCACCGCACTCACGCTCGATGTTCATGAGATCGGTGTCGACCGGGTCACATGTTCCCACCAATCCGGTTGCCGGGTCGTGGTTGAATCCGACGCGGCCGCGGTCCGGGCGTTCCCGGTGCGGCTCTCGTTCAGTCAAGGTCCGGGAGCGGCCTACGACAGCGTGCGACTCGCGATCGGCATCGTTGCCACCATCGCGCTCGGCCTCGGAGCAGTAGGACTCGTGCGATGGACCGATTGGGCGCCACCGCCGGAGGCCGACGGCCGCGCCATCGACGACGCCGACTACGCCGACCTCGATGTCGAGGCTGACCGATTCGACGAGGGCCGACCACTCGCTACAGTCGGCGACAGCCCTCCTCCGTCACCGGAAGGGACACCGCAATGACGTTTCGGTGGCGGCATGAGTTCAACGTGCTCGGATTCATCGTCGGCAACGGGTCGATGATCGTGTCCGACGGGGCCGACCACAAGCGCCGGCGATCCTCGGTGCAGGCCGCGTTCAGCCCGGCGCCGGCAGAACAAGTGGATCCCCATGATCATCGAGCGGAGTGACGCTGCCGTCGACCGGCAGTACGGGCGCAATCAACGGCTCGGGTGTGATCGACCGAAGTGGGTGGCGATCACGCCGAGTCGACGCGACCGCTCCAAAACGCACCGAACTGGTCCCAGATCGGAACTGGGAGAGCTCGAATCCGGGACCAGTTCGGAGACTTCGCGATTGGCGAAAGGTCTACTTGAGTTCGACCGAGCCGCCGGCGGCCTCGAGGGCCTCCTTGGCCTTCTCGGCATCTTCTTTGGAGACCTTCTCGAGCACGGCTTGCGGCGCGCCTTCGACCATCTCTTTGGCTTCCTTGAGGCCCAGGCTGGTGAGGCCACGGACCTCTTTGATCACCTGGATCTTCTTGTCGCCCGCAGCGGTGAGCACGACGTCGAATTCGTCCTGCTCTTCGTCGGCGCCGGCGTCGCCGCCCGCGGCCGCACCGACCGCAGCAACGGCCACGGGAGCCGCGGCGGTCACGTCGAACCGCTCCTTGAAGTCATCGAGGAGTTCCTTGAACTCCAGAACGCTCATCTTCTCGATGGACTCGAGAATCTCGTCCTTGGTGGCCATCAGTTTTCCTCCGTATCAGGTGTTTCGTCTTTTGGGGATTCGTCGCCAGCATCATCACTGGCAGGGTCTTCAGCGGCGGCCTCGTCGGCCACTGCGTCGGTCTCTTCGGCGGCGGCTTCCTCGGCCGGCGCTTCGTCGGCAGCGGCTTCCTCCGCTACTGGTTCTTCCGCAGCTGGTTCTTCCGCGGCAACCTCGTCTTGTGCGGCGTCGTCCTGCTCTGGCTCGTCCTGCTTTGGCGCGGGTTCCTCGCCCGGAGCCAGCGTGCCCTTGTCGAGCAGTTCCTGCATGGCGTAGCTGAACTCGCGCAGCTTGTTCTCGAGCAGGCCGGCGAAGTCCTGGAACATGTACTCCATGGCACCGGCGAACTCCGAGAGCATCTCGCCGCGCGACGGCAGATCGGCGAGTGCCTTGATCTGGTCGACGCTCATCAGCTCCGACTCGAGGATGCCGCCCTTGATCACCAACGAGTCGTTGGACTTGGCGAAGTCGCGCAGTGCCTTGGCCAGCGACGCGGCATCGCCATCGGAACCGTCCGGGCGCTGGCCCACGAAGGCGATGGCGGTTGGGCCGACCAACAACTCGTCGAGCTCGAGGCCGAGCTCTTGCGCCGCGAAGCGAACGAGGTTGTTCTTGTAGATCTTGTAGTCGCCGCCGGCTTCACGAAGCGCGTTGCGCAGCTCGGCCATGGCCGGAACGTTCAGACCCCGGTACTCGGTCAGCACTGCGGCCCGGGTCTCGCTCAAGCGTTCGCGGACCTCGGCGACCACGGCCACCTTTTCTGGTCTGGGATTGTCCATGTTTCACTTCCTCTGAGGTCTGGCCTCTGAAGTTTCAGGCCTCTGCGGTTCGGTTTCGGGCTTCTTGGTTTCAGGCGACCAAAACGATGATGGCGCCCGCCGAAGACAGCGAGCGCCGGCAAGGCCAAGCCTTGCCTACGGTCCCCTACTCGGGCCGATGCGTCGTGCCTCATCGAGGCAGCTACATCATTTCAGGACCGGCGTTCTCGTCAGAGTTGGCCAATCCACCGGAGGTCTTCGGTTCGATTCTGCATTCGCCCGGCGAACCCGGCGAAGTTGTGCAGCCAGCAGCGTAGCCCGCGCGAAGCGGGTTGCCACCAGCCGAGGGATCAGTCTTCGGTGGTCACCTTGCTGGGGTCGATCTTGATACCGGGGCTCATCGTCGACGAGAGCACCACCTTGCGGATGTAGCGACCCTTGGCCGCCGACGGCTTGACCCGAACCAACTCCCCGATGAGCGCATGCAGATTGGCCAGCAAGGCATCGGAGGTGAAACTGCGCTTGCCGATCGGCACGTGCACGTTGCCGAACCGGTCGGTGCGGTACTCGACCTTCCCGCCCTTGAACTCCTGGACCGCCTTGGCGACATCGGGGGTGACCGTGCCGGTCTTGGGATTCGGCATCAGGCCCCGGGGACCGAGCGCGCGACCGAGCTTGCCGACGGTGGGCATCATGTCAGGAGCCGCGATCGCGACATCGAAATCCATCATGCCGCCTTCGACCTCGGCGGCCAGATCGTCTGCGCCGACGAATTCGGCGCCGGCGTCGCGAGCGGCCTGCGCCGCCTCGCCCTGGGCGAAGACCGCAACCCGAACGTCCTTGCCGGTGCCAGACGGCAACGAGATCGTGCCGCGGACCATTTCCTCGGCCTTGCGAGGATCGACCCCGAGGCGCACGACCAGATCGACGCCTTCATCGAACTTCTTGGCCGGAAAGCCGGCCAGAACCTCGACCGCTTCAGGCGCGGAATGCAGGTGATCGCGGTCGTATTGACCGAGGGCGGCGTTGTACTGCTTGCTCATGATGTGCTCCCTGGGGCTGGGCCCCGGTACCTCGATGGTTCATCGGTCCGGGCGAGGTGCTCCCGGCTCACGACGTTGGGGTCGCATCACAAACGATGCGACCCCGGAAGTGCTAGACGACCTTGATGCCCATGCTCCGCGCGGTGCCGGCGATCTGCAGCTTGGCCGAATCGAGATCGTTGGCGTTGAGGTCGGGCATCTTGATCTCGGCGATTTCGGCGACCTGGGCATCGCTGATCGTGCCGGCTTCCTCGCGGCCCGGCTCGCTCGACGCCTTGTCGATGCCGGCCGCCTGGCGAATCAGGAACGATGCCGGCGGGGTCTTGGTGATGAACGTGAACGAGCGATCTTCGAAGATCGTGATCTCGACCGGGACGACCTGGCCGCGGTTGGCTTCGGTCTGCGCGTTGTACGCCTTGCAGAAGTCCATGATCGCCACACCGTGGGGGCCCAACGCGGTACCCACCGGAGGCGCCGGCGATGCTTGACCGGCCGGAATCTGGATCTTCACGACTGCAGCGACTTGTTTTTTCGCCATTGTTCCTCGCTTGGCTGCCCGCGCCCGTACGGCATGAGCGAACGTTTAGTCTGCCGGGCCGGCGCTAGTGCGACAACTCCCGCCCGGTATTGTTTCCCGGCTTGTTGGCCGGCTTCGTTGTTGGTCGGCGGCTACAGCCGGGCGACCTGGCCGAACTCGAGTTCGACGGGGGTCTCGCGACCGAAGATGTTGACCAACACCTTGACCCGCATCTGGTCTTCGTTGATCTCGACGACCTCGCCGGTGAAGTCGGCGAAGGGGCCCTCTTTGACCCGCACCGTCTCGCCGATCGAGAAGGCCAACTTGGCCTTGACCTTGGGGCCGACGTCCTGTGCACCGGCCGGCGCCGCGCCCAGGAAGGTTTCGACCTCGCGGCGACTGAGCGGCGACGGCTTGCCGCCTGCGCCGACGAAGTTCACGATGCCCGGCGTGTTGCGCACCACGTACCACGAGTCATCGTCGAGCTCGCAGCGCACCAACAGATAGCCGGGGAACATCTTCTTCTGGACGACGACCTTCTTGCCACCCTTGAATTCGACGACATCGTCCATGGGGATGACGGTCTCGTAGATCCGGCCTTCCATGTTCATCGAGGCGGTACGGGCCTCGAGGTTCTGCTTGACCTTCTTCTCGTAACCGGATTGGGTGTGCACGACGTACCAGCGGCCCGGCTTGTCGAATGGGTTCTCATACGGTTCGCCCGCTTCGGTGAGCAGTTGGTCTTCATCGATCGCGGCGGCGTCAGCCGCAGGTTCTTCGGCGACAGGTTCTTCAGCGGCAGGTTCTTCAGCGGCTGCTTCTTCTGCGGCTGGGGCCGGAGCGGGTTCCTCGACCGCAGGCTCCGGATCGGCCGCCGTCTTTTCCCCGGTGGGCGCTTCGTCAGCAGGCACGTCGGCAACCGGTGCTGCTTCGGCTGAAGCGGGTTCGGTCACATCGGCCTCGGTAACCGCGGTCTCGACCACGATGTCGTCACCACCGGGGTTCGGCTCGGTCGTGCGTTCAGGATTTTCGGACATGTCGTCGGACACGTCATCGGACATCGTCATGGCGATCTTCTCGTAGCAGCGGTGGACGGGTTCTTGGGTCGAGTGAACCGAAGGACTTCGGATCAGCTCCGGAACAATAGGTTGACCAGCTCGGCGAACACCCAATCGAAGCCGGCGACGATCGCGGTGAGCACGGTCACGGTGATCAACACGATGATCGAGTAGTTGATGGTCTCGGACCGGGTCGGCCACACCACCTTGCGCAGCTCCTGGCGAACCTCTTTGACGAACTGGCCGGGGCTGGTGCGATCCTGCTGAACCTGACGGTTGGGCTGCGGGCGCTTGCGAGCGACGGGTGCTCCCTCGTCGTCGATCTCGCCGCGCTTCTTCAGCATTCGCTTCTGTTCTCGATTGAGCGACATGGCAGGACTTTCGTTTCTACGAACTTGGTCTACGAACTTGATCTACGAATTCGGACTGCTTCGGGTTGAAAAACCAACCGATCTGCAGGGCAGGAGGGACTCGAACCCCCAACCGCCGGTTTTGGAGACCGGTGCTCTACCAATTGAGCCACTGCCCTAAAACGCAGGCGTTCTAGCCCGCGAGGTTAGCAGCCCACGATACCTACTCAACCCGGCGGTGAAGCGCGGATTACTCGGATCCGACCGCACCGACGAGGTCGTGCCACACCTCGGGCAGGGCGCGTCGACGTCGATTGGCCCGACCGGAGCGGCGACGAGCCAGGTTGCGTCGGCAGCTCGAGAGCGCTTCCTCGAACAACGCAGCCCGCCGATCACGATCGAGAAGGCGGCGCCAATCGTCGGACCAGCCCTCGATGTCATCCACGTCGCCGGCCAGCCATCGATCCTGGAGCTCGGCCAGGGCGGCGCGAAGCTCGAGATGATGACCGGACAACCGTCGGCATCGCAGACAGTGGCTGAGATGCCGTTCGGTGAACGGGCCGAGTTCAGCATCACCCCAGGAGTACTCGACGATCTCGTAGGCGAGCTGGTCACAGAGCATCGGTCACCGCCTCGTCCTCGTCCGCAACGGTCTCGGCGCTGAGATCGAACACCAACTCGCGCAGCCGTCGTCGGGCCCGATGCAGGCGAACCTTCGCCGCGGTTTCGGAGATGCCGAGTCGCTGGCCGATCGCCTGGTGCGACAGGTCGTACATCTCGCGCAAGATGACAACGTCGCGCAGTTTCCGGGGCAGGGTCGCCAACGCGGCCTCGACTTCGTCCTGAAGCGCCGACGCATCGGCTCGCAGGGCCGGATCGCCGTGCGGGTCGGTTTGGGCGACCGGTGAATCGTCGGCCAGCACATCGTGGCGATGACGACGGCGGCGCCCGACCTGGGTGGCGGCACAGTTGGCGGTGATGCGATACAGCCAGGTGGAGAACTGGGAGTCGCCGCGAAAGCGTCGCAAGTAGCGGAACGCCCGCAGGTACGTCTCTTGAGCCACATCGTCCGCGTCTTCGGCGTTGCCGGTCAGCCGCTGGGCCAGCGCCATCGTGTCGTCATAGGTCCGTCGAACCAGCTCGTCGAACGCCGTGCGATCACCCTCGCGAGCGGCTGCGACGAATTCGCCGAGTTCATCTCTGACTTTGCGACGGTTCTCGCGCATCGCCGGCGGCCCGCGCCGGTCGGCGGGTTCGTCGCTGCTCGTGTCCTGCTCGGCAGCCAAGGGAACCTTGAATGACTCGATGACCCCAGCCTAACGCACCCGGGCGGTTCTCCGGGTTGCGGCGAGTGCGGGGCAACCCTTCGGGTTGCGGCGAGTGCTCGCTGCGCTCGCACGTCGCTAGCGAACGGCGGCGTCGCAACCGGCGAAGCCGGTTGAACAACCGGCCAGCGGGCGAGGGACGAGCGAGCGGGAAAGCGCCCTGGCGTCGCAACCGGCGAAGCCGGTTGAACAACATCGCGTAGCGACGGGGAGATTTGAACTCCCGACCTCTCGATTATGAGTCGAGCGCTCTCACCAACTGAGCTACGTCGCCAGACCAGGCGCAGCGGCTGCTACGGCAGATCGTGGTACCGCCAGATGGCGGCGGGGAGCTCCCTGAGAGAATCGAACTCTCGACCTTTTCCTTACCATGGAAACGCTCTGCCGACTGAGCTAAGGGAGCTGGTGGACGAGGATCGCGCTTGGTGATTTCGGCACGAACGCCCTGCGCAAATATGCCATAGGAACGAGGCGTTCCCAACCTCGTTTCGCCCAAACCGTGGCGGCCGTACCCTCCGCTGTCGCAGTCGGCCGAAAAAATCTCGGCCAATTCGGCTCGAAAGGTCAAGACCAAGCCCGAACCTACCGATTGGACGCGTGTGAGGATTACGCGCCTGCTGCTCGAGAACCCAGCTGCCGAGGGCTGGGCAACACTGGAGTTTCATCCAGCGTTGACCGTCGTCGCCGGCCTTGGCGGCGCCGGACGCGAGGCCGTGATGAACGAGCTGCTCGGTTCGCTGAAGGGCGACGCTGAGGGCGTCCACGTCGAGTTTCGCACCGACCGCGGCCGCCCGTATTCGCTCGTTCGTTCTCCGAAGGCGCCGCACATGGTGCTCGACACCGGTCGCCAGGAAGACGTGACCGACCAGTTCCGGACCGAGGACGGCTCGGTCGACGTGCTGGCATCGCTCGGCATCGATCAGGCGATCGCCAAGGTCCAGATGCAGGTGGAGGCTCAGGACCTCGTGCACCGCGGCATGGACGATCGGGACCTCGACCAACTGGCCCGCCTCGACCAAACCGAACTCTGGGGCGCCGCCGAACGCGTCCGGACGACGGCAGCCGAGGCCGAACGGGCTCAACAGGCCGTGCTCGACAATGCGGCCAAACGCGATGCGAACGACGAGCTGTCGCCCGAGGCCGACGAGGCCTACGCCGCCTACTCCGAGATCAGCTTCGAGGAGGCCGAGGGCAGTCACCGCACGAACGCTGGTTTGGCCGGGCTGGCTACGTTCCTGCTGGTCGCGGGCGTCGCCGGCTACATCCTCGCCCCCTCGGTGCTCACCATGACCGCAGTCTTCTGCGCCGCCCTCCTGTTCTTGGGCGCCGCGGCGCGCATCCTCGCGCCGATCTGGCGGGCCCGGGCGATCCTGGCGGCAGTCGCCGACGCCGGCGAATCCTCATTGTTCGCCCTCCAGCTCGGTCGGGTCGACGACATGCTCGCGTACAACGACATCCACAAACACCAACGGCTCACCGAGCGACTGCATCGCGAGGCCGTCGCTCACTGGGACGACTTCGTCGGCATCGACATCGCCTGGGCCGAATCGCGTCGCCGCGACATCGAGGCCACCGTCGCTCTGCTGGAACGGTCCGGTGAGCCCGCAGCGACCGCGACCCCTGCGTTCTCGGCCCTCGTGTGCCGCTTGAGCCGGCCGATCGCGACCCGCAGCGAGTCGATGCCGTTGGTGATGGCCGAGCCGTTCACCGATATGACCGACTCGGAGAAGGACGCGGCGCTCGAACTGCTCGTCACCACCGCCGGGGAGGCCCAGCGGATCGTGCTGACCGAGGATCCCGCCGTGATCGCGTGGGCCAAGCGTGCCTTGGAGAACGGCGATCACGATCTGCGCCTGGTCGCCCCCACCATCGTGGCCGCGTAGAGCCCGACGCGATTCCCGACTCGATACGACCGAGCCGTCGTACGGAGCACCTCAGCCGGGCCCCGAACGAACGAACCCAGGCCGTC
>JABDJW010000033.1 GCA_013002375.1 Acidimicrobiales bacterium
GCCGAAGTCATCGAGGCGTTCCAGCTGCTCTCGCGGACCGAAGTCATCATCCCGGCCCTCGAACCGGCCCACGCGTTGGCCTGGATCAGCCGCGAGCGAGCATCGTTGGCCGGCCAGACCGTTCTGCTGAATCTGTCGGGGCGGGGTGACAAGGACGCGGTCCAGATGATGGAGATCCTGTCATGAGCGCGACGACCCTCGGCGCCCTCGAGTCCGCGCTGCGGGCCAAACGCGACGCCGGCGGGAAGCTGCTGGTGCCCTACATCACCGGCGGTTATGGCCCCGACTGGACCCGAGCCATCGAGGCCGCGGCGGCGGCCGGCGCCGACGCCATCGAGGTCGGCATCCCCTTCAGCGACCCGGTGATGGACGGTCCCACGATCCAGGAGGCCAGCGAACTCGCCCTGCGCGACGGCACCACCCCGCAGTCGGTGCTCGACGGCATTCGCCAGCTCGATGTCGGCGTGCCGTTGGTCGTGATGACGTACTACAACATCCCGTTTCGGTTCGGTTTCGAACGGTTTGCGTCGAGCCTCGTCGACGCCGGCGTCGCGGCGGCCATCCTGCCCGATGCGCCTTTGGAGGAGATCGGCCCGTGGGCGGCAGCTGCTGACGCGGCCGGCGTCGAAACCGTCCTGTTGGCCGCTCCGACCGCCCCCGCAGATCGCCTGCCGGGTCTGTGCGAGCGGTCGCGAGGTTTCGTGTATGGCGTCGGGCTGCTGGGCGTGACCGGCGAGCGGGCCGAACTGGCCGCCAGCGCGGTGCAGATGGCTGCTCGACTCAAGGCCGTCACCGACAAGCCGGTCCTGGTGGGCGTCGGCGTGTCCACGCCCGAACAGGCCGCCGAGGTATGCGCAGTCGCCGACGGCGTGATCGTCGGGTCGGCCATCGTGCGGCGGCTGCTCGACGGTCAAGGGCCCGAAGGCGTCGCCGAGCTGGTCGGTGAGCTCCGAGCCGCGATCGACGGGTAGCGGACAACGAACCGGCGGTCCATGGAGCACCGCGGGTGCGCCGCAGGAGCCGCGACGCGAAGCAGTTCGTGTGGGGCTTCGTTCTGCTCAACGCGGGCTGGTTCATGGCTCGCATGGCGCACTGACCGAAGAAAAGTGCCCCGGCTAGGGTTCACTGTCACCATGCGGAACTATGACCTGGTAGCGATCGGCGGAGGCGCCGGAGGGCTCAGCGCCGTTCGAACCGCCCAGTGGGCGGGCAAGAAGGCCGCGCTGATCACCGACGGTCCGCCCGGTGGCGACTGCACGTTCACCGGCTGCGTCCCGTCCAAGGCGCTGATCTCGGCCGCCGGCCAAGGGCTGACGTTCTCCGACGCGATGGCTCGCGTGCAACATTCGATCGCTGACATCGCCGAGGCCGAATCGATCGACGCGCTCCGCAAGACGGGCATCGACGTTTTCGAGGGCCGCGGCACCCTCGACGGGCCGAACCAGGTGCGCGTCGGGTCCGAAATCGTGCCGGCCAAGAAGATCGTGCTCGCCACGGGCGGGGCACCGTTCGTACCGCCCATCCCGGGCCTCGAAGCGGTGCCGTTCTTGACCAACGAGACCGTCTTCGATCTGCGGATTGCGCCGACCAGCCTCGCCATCCTGGGCGGCGGAGCGATCGGGTGTGAGCTGGCTCAAGCGATGGCCCGGCTCGGGGTGAAGGTCACCTTGTTCGAAGCCCTCGATCGGTTGCTGGCCCGCGAGGAGCCCGAGGCCTCCAAGGTCGTCGGCGCGGCACTGACCGCTTCCGGGGTCGATGTCCGGGTCGGGCAGCGGGTCGAACGGGTCTCGCAGGCTGCCGACGGCTCGGTCGTCCTCACCACGGCCGATAACGAGGCCACCAGCGTGGCCCGCCTGCTGGTCGCGGTCGGTCGTGAGCCTCACACCACGGGCTTGGCGTTGGAGGCCGCGGGAGTCGACCTCGACGATCGCGGCTACATCGCCGTCGACGAGCATCTTCGCACCAGCGCGGCGGGCATCTATGCGGTGGGCGATGTCACCGGCGAACTGCCCTTCACCCATGCCGCCGACGAGATGGGCCGGCTGGCCGCCGGCCATGCGCTGGGCAAGGGGTTGCGGGGCCCGTTCCGCACCAGCTGGATTCCGTGGTGCACGTTTACCGACCCCGAGGTCGCCCGAATCGGGGTGACCGAAGCCGAGGCGGTGGCGATGGGGGGCCGGGTGGCCGAACTCCCAATGGCCGAGATGAACCGCGCCATCGTCGACGGCCGCACCGAGGGGTATCTGAAGCTCATCGCGGGCCCCAAGCGCCTCACCCGGCGTCTCGGCGGTGGCGAGATCATCGGGGCCACGATCGTGGCCCCGAGGGCCGGCGAGATGATCAACGAGCTCGCGCTGGCCATGCGCACCAAGATGTTCACCGCCCGCCTGGCCATGACCGTGCACGCCTATCCCACCTGGTCGATCGCCATCCAGAAGGCCGCGGCCCAGTTCTTCTACGAGATCGAGGGCCGCTCGGCCCGGAAGGCCCGCAAGTAGCCGCAAATTCTGGTGACCGGGAACACCGACCGACCTCGGCGGGTTTCTCTCCCATGCGCGCCTCCAACCCGTTCCCGCTCCTGGTCGCTCTTGGCCTGCTGGCTGCGGCGTGCGGATCGGCCGGATCCTCGGCGACGGTGGACTCCATAGCGGCCCCGGCCTCACCCGACTGCGCGGCCGGTGATGGCAACGATCCCGACGGCGCGGCCGTCGAGCAGATCGCGTCGACGGAACGGCTCGATGTCCCGAGCGCGCTGCAGGACCGCACCAACGATGCCTTCCCGGCTCCGCTCATCGACCTCAGCCGTATTCTGTCCGGCGGGCCGCCGCCCGATGGCATCCCACCCATCGACGATCCTCACTTCGCGCCCGCTGAGGAGATCGGCTTCCTCGCCGCGTGCGAGCCGGTGGTGGCGCTCGAGATCGATGGGGATGCCCGGGCCTATCCGGTGCAGATCATGACGTGGCACGAGATCGTCAATGACACGGTGGGCGGGGTGCCGGTGTCGGTCACCTTCTGCCCGTTGTGCAACTCGGCGCTGGCCTATGACCGCCGGGTCGGTGATCAGATCCTCGACTTCGGCACCTCGGGCTCGCTGTATCAGTCCGCGCTGGTCATGTACGACCGGCAGACCGAATCGCTCTGGAGCCACTTCAGCGGTCAGGCGATCGTCGGGTATCTGGCCGGCACCGAGCTGGAGCTGTTCCCGATGCAGACCGTGTCGTTCGAGGCCTTCCGGGAGGCCTTCCCCGAGGGCTGGGTGCTCACCCGTCGGACCGGCACGAGCCGCGACTATGGGCGCAATCCCTACGAGCTCTACGACCGGGAGGGTCAGCCGGCCTTCCTGTTCGATGGCGAGGCGCCGGCCGACCTCGACGAGAAGGCCAAGCTGGTCGGTATCGAACACAACGGCGACTCCGTCGCGGTGCTGCACGACGCGGTGTCGGCCGCCGGGGTCATCGAGGTCGAGGCCGGCGGTGAGCTCCTTGTGGTCTGGCAGTTGGGCGGCACCGCCAGTGCCCTCGATTCCAGCACGATCGCCAACGGCCGGGACGTCGGCGCGACCGGCGTGTTCTCACCGGTCCTCGACGGTCGGACGCTGAGTTTCGCCCGTACGGCCGACGGCTTCGTCGACGCCGAGACCGGATCGACCTGGAACATCCTGGGCCGGGCGACCGACGGCGAACTGGCCGGCTCGGCGCTCTCCAGGGTGCCGCACGTCGACTCGTTCTGGTTCGCCTGGACGGCCTTTCAGCCCGACACCCGCTTGGTTTCCTGAAACCGGCTAGGTCGAGTCTTCCTCGACCAGCTTCTGCCCGAACGCCCGGAGCCGGTCGAGGCTGCCGGCATCGTCCTGGGCGCGACCGGCTCGGGCCAGGGACTCCTTGATCGAGCGGTACACCTCGGCTTCGAGGCCACACTGCCGGCAGAGCTCGAGATGCTGTTCGAGCTGTGACACCGAGAGCGGTTCGACCGTTTCGCGGTCGAGGTAGGACTGGAGGTTCTTGCCGACGTCGCGGCACGACAGCCCGCCCGGTCGCTTGCGTTTGAAGATCATCGGGTCGATCCCTTCGGCCCGAGCCCCTCGGCGGTCAGCTGCTTGCGAATACGGGTGCGGGCCCGGTGGAGGCGGCTCATGATCGTGCCGACCGGCACATCGAGCGTCTCGGCGGTCTCCTGATAGGACAGGCCGTTCAGATCGACCATCTCGAGCACGATTCGGAACTTGTCGGGCAGGTCACGAAAGGCCTGCTCGATTCGGGCATCGAACGTGGCGTCGACCACGAGGGACTCGGGCTCGCCGGCTTCTCCAGCCTCATCTCGCAGCCGCTCGAGGGCGGTGTCGGGGTCGCGCAGGAGTTCGGGTCGTTTGCGCCGGACCCGGTTGACCTGGGCGTTGCGCAAGATGGTCAGCAACCAGGCCCTGGGGTAGCGGCCGTCGAAGCGCTCGATCGCCCGGTAGGCCCGCAACATGGTGTCCTGCACCAGGTCCTCGGCGTCGGAGGCGTTGCGGGTGAGCGAGTAGGCCACCCGATAGAGGACGTCGACCTCCGGCAGCACGTACTTCTCGAAGGCCGCAGACGCCGATTCGTTCACGCCCATGTCGGTCGATGCCACATCGGTCGACTCTACTCCTGCCTGCGGACCCTGGCCGGGCCGTACCGTCCGGATCTGGGCATCGGGAATTCCCGCCTCTGCCCGGGGGTTTCCTCGCTGTGGGACGACTCACCCATCAGATGCTTCGCCGCCGCATCGGGCCACTCGTCGACGGCGAACTCAGCGGCCGCCGCCGGCGAGCGGTTCGGCGCCATCTGGCCCGGTGCGATCGTTGCCGCCAGGCCGCCGAGTTCATCAAGGCCACCCGAGCCAGCCTGCGCCGCCACCACCAGGGTCGTCGCCCGTCCCAGGCGCCGCCGCAGTTGGTTGCCTTTGCGGCCGCCGTTCCCTCCATCGGCGAACCTACACTCGGCGTTGATGAGCGAACCCGAGGGCCTGACCTTATTTGAGCTGGTGGGTGGCCGGCAGTGGTTCGTCGACCTGGTCGACCGGTTCTACGACTCGGTGGCCGAAGATCCGGTGCTCCAGCCGATGTATCCCGACGATCTCACCGACTCCCGCGCCCATATGACCGGCTTCTTGGTGCAGTACTGGGGCGGGCCGGCGACGTACAGCGAGGAGCGAGGCCATCCCCGCCTGCGCATGCGGCATGCGCCCTTCGCCATCGGTCCGGCCGAGCGTGATGCTTGGCTCGGCCACATGGTGGCCGCGGTCGACGCCGCCGACCTCCCGGCCGAGGCCGCCGCGGCGGTGCGCGACTACTTCGTGAACGCGGCCGCGCACATGATCAACCAGCCGTCCTGACCCGGGCGTGTAATTTGAAAATGGCGCAAATGCTTGACTTTGGGCCGAATTTCGAGTCGCGTGTCATTCGCGAGTCCGGGCTCACCATGATCTTTCGGCCGCAACAACCCACCAAACAGAACAACAAACTTAGGAGTACACCCAATGACGAAGAGCGAATTGGTCGCCGAAATCGCTGGCAAGGCCGGCACGACGCAGGCTGACGCCGGCGCCGTCGTCGACGCCATGTTCGATATCGTCTGCACGCAGGTGTCCCGGGGCAACGAAGTTTCAATTCCCGGCTACATCAAGTTCTCGCAGAAGGACACCAAGGCCCGCACCGGCCGTAACCCCCGCACGGGCGAGGAAATCCACGTCCCGGCCGGCACCGCGGTGAAGATCCAGGCTGGGTCGAAGCTGAAGGCGGCCGGCAAGAACCGCTGAAACACTGAGCCCGGGCCGCCAATGCGGCACGTAGTTCTATCCCGAGGCGAGGTGGTTTTGGCCGCCTCGCCTCGGGCTGTTTTCCCATGACATTGCTTTCTCGATGACACGGCTTTCTCGATGACACGGCTTTCTCGATGACGCTGCCCCAACCGGCCGAAGTGTTGCCCCACCGGGATCCCTTCCTGTTCCTGGACGGGGTCGTCGCCCTCGAGGCCGGCACGAGCGCAGCCGGCACCTGGACGGTGAGCGGCCAGGAAGCCTTCTTCGCCGGGCATTTCCCGGGCCGCCCGACCCTGCCGGGCGTGCTGCTCTGTGAGGCCATCGCCCAGCTGGGGGCGTACCTCGTGCTGTCCGACCCGGCCTACGCGGGCCGACTGCCGCTGTTCGGGGGGCTCGACAACGCCCGATTCCGGCGACAGGTCATTCCCGGCGACACCATCGATCTGGCGGTGACCGCCACCCGCATGTCGGCCCGGGCCGGCAAGGCGACCGGTACCGCCTACGTCGAAGGCGACCTGGCCTGCTCGGCCGATCTGTTGTTCGTCATTGTCGATCCCTGAGTTCAGGGTCGATCCGCGGCAACGGCGAACCGGATAGGTTCGGCGGTCTCGCGGTGGTCGGCTGGTCAGTCGGCGGGGCCGAGCACCAGCGTGCCGTTGTGGCCGCCGAAGCCGAAGCTGTTCGACAACGACGGGCCGGGGACCCATTCGGTTGGCTCGGTGGCCAGGTTGATCCGCGGCAGCTCGGGATCGAGGGAACGATGGCCCGCGGTCGGCGGCACGATGCGGTGTTGCATGGCCAGGATCACCGCACAAGCCTCGAGCGCACCGGCGGCGCCGAGGGCGTGGCCGGTGACCCCCTTCGTCGACGTGACGATGGGGCCGGGGGCATCGAACAGCTTCGCCACCGCTTCGGCTTCGGCTGCGTCGTTCAGCGGCGTCGAGGTGCCGTGGGCGTTGATGTGCACGACGTCAGCGGGCGTGAGGCCGGCGTCGGTCAACGCTTGCTCCATGCAGTGCACGGCACCCGAGCCGCCGGGGGCCGGCGCGGTGATGTGGTGGGCATCGGCGGTGCTGGCCGAGCCGAGCACCTCAGCCAGGATGATGGCACCCCGTTCGACGGCGGAATCCCAATCCTCGAGCAGCAGGATGCCGGCGCCTTCGGACATGACGAAGCCGTCCCGTTCGGGGTCGAACGGACGGCTGTGACCGGACCGCGACAGGGCGGTCATGTTGCCGAACCCGGCGATCGAGGTCGGCGTGAATGGCGCTTCGGACCCGCCGGTGAGGACCGCGTCGCACAGGCCGCTCGAGATCAGGCGGGCGGCATTACCGATGGCATGGGTGCCGGCCGCGCATGCGGTGCACGTGTTCTCGGCCGGGCCCTGGAAGCCGTACCGCATCGAGACCGACGCGGTGGCCGCGTTGGCCATCATC
>JABDJW010000037.1 GCA_013002375.1 Acidimicrobiales bacterium
TGGTAGGCCACCGGGTACTTCTCGTGGGTCTCGGCCAACTTCTCCGAGGACATGCGGCGCCCGAACGTATTGGCGAAATCATGTTCGGCCACCAATCCGTCGACCCGTTCCTTCCACTCGTCGGACAGTCGGTCGTACGCCTTGGTCGCCGAGGCGAACACGGTGTCGCCGCCCGCCGGCGGGATGATCCGGCCCCGGAGGATCGACCCGAGCGACGGTTCGGTCCGCCACGTGACATCGCTGTGCCAATTGCTGGCCGCGTACTTCCGCTCCTCGTTCGATTCGATCACGACCAATTCGGGATGCTCGCCGTCGTCGGGCGCAAACGGGTGGATCTCGAGCTCGCCCCACCGGCGCCCGAAGGCGATGTGTTGGGCGACGGTGATGGGCTGATCCCGAAAGAACAGCACCTGGTAGTCGAGCCAGCCTTTGCGAATCTCCTCGACGGTGTCGGCATCCACGTCGGCCAGATCAACGCCGTGCACCACCGCCCCGATCGATGCGGTCAACGGTTCGAACGAGATCCCCATCCTCCAACCGTAATTGGGGTCAGGTCTACGTTGCACGTTGCGACCGTGCTGAAATTTCAGCGCTTGGAGCCGCAAGGTCCAGGGGGTCGGGTCTGAAACACACGTTGCGAGGCGAGCGCAGGGTCCAACGCAGACCTGACCCCCTCGGCGGAGGCCCTGCGATCCAAAGGCTGGTGCCAACGCCGCAGGGTCCAACGTAGACCTGACCCCAGAGCGGAGTTGACGCGGGTCGGGCCTGCCGTCAAGGGTGCGGGGGTGACGGATCGGTCGACGGCAGTGACGGTTGGATCAACTGCTGCGCCTCAGAGGCCGGTGGTGGTCCTGGCGCTCGTCGGAAGTGCAGTCTTGCTCGCCACGATCAACTTCGCGTTGATCTTCGTCGCCTTCGACGACATCAAGGCGTCCTTCGACGCGAGTGAGGCAACGGTCTCCTGGGCTCTGACCGGTTTCACGATCACGGTTGCGGCCATGCTCATTCCCGCGGGCTGGATGGCCGATCGCTATGGCCGAAAGACGATCTTGGTGCTCGGCATGAGCCTGTTCACCGTCGGATCGGCCGCCGTCGCCTGGTCACCGACGGTCGGCGTATTGATCGGGGGACGGGTCGTGCAGGCTGCCGGCCTCGGGATGGAATCGAGCGCCGCGCTCGCCCTCGTCCTGTCCGCCTTCGGACCCACCCGCCGGTCGAGTGCGGTCGGCGGTATCGGCGCGTTGGGCGGCGTCGCCGCGGCCCTCGGCCCGGCCATCGGCGGCACGCTCGTCGATGCATACGGGTGGCGGTGGACGTTCGCGCTCAACGTCCCGCTCGGCCTCATCATCGTTGTGTTGCTCGCGACCGTTCTCCGGCCGACCGCTGCACCGCAGGCCAACGCGGGCCCGCCGGATCTGCTCGGGGTTGCCGGACTGGTCGTCGGAATCGGTGCGATCGCGCTCGCCATCGTGCAGATCGAGACTTGGGGTCTCGCAGGCTGGAGGTTCTGGTTGGCCTTGCTCGTCGGCATCAGCTCACTCGCCGCCATGATCACCCGCTCACGGCACCATCCATCCCCGATCCTGCACCTGCCCCTCTACCGACAACACGACTTCGCGCTCGGAAGCATGCTGAACCTGGTGATCGCCGGCAGTTTTCCGGCCATGTTCTTGGCCTGGATTGCGCTCTTCACGAACGGTTGGGACATGAGCTTGAGCCAGGCCGGTCTGGCCATCGCCTTCATCCCGATGATCGCCGGGCCGCTCACCTTCGTGGCCGGGACGCTGGCCGACCGGTTCGGCCCGCGAGCCGTCATCGTGCCCGGGTGCGCGTTCATGGCAGCCGCGGGTGGGTTCTTCACGGTCGCCATCAGTGCCGAGCGAAACATCGCGCGCGTGTGGTTGCCCGGCGCGTTTCTGTTCGCGGTGGGCGTTGGCCTCGCCCATGCCGCGACCCACTCGTCGGCCATGGTCACCGTGCCCGAGGACCGCCTCGGCGTCGGTGGCGCGATGTCGCGCATCGGCCTCGACGTCGGGGGCACCATCTGGGTGGCGTTCATGGTGGCGCTCCTCGCCGCGGCCGACGATCCCATCGAGGGCACCCGGCAAGCGGCTGTCTTCTTGACGGTCATCGGCGTGGTCGGATTCGTCGCCGCCAGCCGCCTCCACTACCGGCCCCGAGCGGCCCGCTCGTGACGACCTGACCAGCACCAGAAAGACACTCCTCGCGATCGTTTTCACCGGGGTCGATCGGAGTATTTTGGCTTTGTTTCTGGGTCCGTCGGCCTTTTTTCGTTCAGGGCGGTAGGCCAAACGGCTACCGAAGCTCAAGCGCGGGGCGTAACCCGTCGAGTCAAATCACGACCTCCTATGCCCGATCTCGTGCGGCGCGCCGCCCTTCCCCTCACCGTTTTGGCGATCTGCTTCACCGCCATCGCCGGCGTCACGACGACCCAGGCCCGCATCTCGGCATCCACCAGCAACACCGCCAACGTGTGGAGCGCAGGCACCCTCGAGCTCGATATCGACGGCCCGTCGCGGCTCTTCATCGATGCCGGCAACATGTACCCCGGACTCCTGCTCGAGCGCTGTATCCCGATCACCTACGCCGGCTCGATCGACGGCGGTGACATCCGCCTCTTCGGGGAGTTGTTGCCGGGCGGCACCAACCTCGAGGAGTACCTCGTCCTCGCGGTCGAGACCGGCCGCGGATCCGACCCCGACTGCGGCGATTTCACCTTGGAGCGATCGTTGTTCAACGGATCGCTGGCCGCGATGTGGCAGACGCATGCGGACTTCGAACGCGGACTGCCCATTCTCGACGCCGACGCGGCGGGCGCAACCACCACGATGCGCGTGCAGCTCACCGTCGTCGATGACAACGCGGCCCAAAGCCTGGCCAGCAACTTCAACGCGGTACTGGAGGTCCGTCCATGACGGTCGCCGGCGGGAAGGGCTTGGCCCAAGAACTTCGGCGGCGGTCCGGGCCCGGCTTGGCCCTGCTCGTATGGATCTACCTCTACATCACCGTGCTTCTGGCCGCCTGGCTGCTCGTCACCAGCATCGCGACCGGCTGGACGCCGACCGTTGTCACGTCCGGCTCGATGTCGCCCGGCCTGCGCATCGGCGACGTGATCCTGCTCGACAATCCGACGGGCGAGCGCCTGGCCCAACACACGATCGTCACCTTCGATCACGAAGGCGAGCAGGTCGCCCATCGCATCTTCTCGGTCGAGGCCGATGGCTACGTCACCAAGGGAGACGCCAACGCCACTCCCGACACCAGCTCGATCGGCTTCAGTGAGGTCACGGGCGTCGGTCGATTCGTCGTGCCGCTCGTCGGGCTCCCCGTCGTTTGGCTGGCCACCGGCAACACCATCGCCTTCGCGGCCTGGGTGTTGTCGATCATCGGTTCGCTCGCGCTCGTGGGCTTCCGACGGCGAAGCAAGACGAAGCTCCCGCTCCGTGCTCTTTCGACCACCCCGCTGCGAGCCATTCGCAGTGTCCGCGTCGTCGTCGGCTTCCTCATCCTCACTCAGTTCATCGTCGATCCGAACCGCCTCGACATCGGCGTCGGCGCGGTCGGGCGCGGTGGCATCGTCGTCACCAGCCTGTTGGTACTCGCCGTCACCAACCTCGCATCGATCACGCTCAGCAAGACGAGCGACGAGCGTCAGCTTGCCCAGCTGGCCATCGGTGAGTTGGCCATCGACACCTTCCTGGTGGTCGCCTTGACCGCTGCGACCGGAACCGAAGGCATCGGTTGGGTGCTCTTTGCACTGCCGATCATCGAATCGGCCACCCGGTTCCGCATATCCGGCGCATTGCTGCACTGGATGGCCTTGACCGCGTTCTCGCTCGTGACGCGCATCGTTTCGCTCAATCAGCAGGGCGTCACCAGCCAGGAACTGTTCGCCGATCTGGAAAAGCAGATCGATCAACTCTCCGTTCTCCTCCTCGTGGTGATCCCGGGTGCCTACCTCGCCGAGCAACTCCTGAACGACGTGTGGACCCAGCGGCGCGCCACTGACGACGCGTTGCACCAGAGTCAGCTCCTCCAGCGCGTCGTCGACACCACCAACAGCGTGAGCCGGCTCGGCACCGACGTCCTGAACGAGTTGACCTCTGCGGTCGTCGAGCTCGGCTTCTCCTCGAGCGACATCGTCGCGTTCAACGCCAACCGATGGGAGACCCTGGCCTCGAGCGGCGTGCGCCTCCCCGCCCCGGGAACGGCCGCCAGCACCCTTCGAGACGACGACGTCGCACTCACCGGTGCGATCGTGGATCGCGACGACGAGTCCGAAGAGGAACGGGCCGCACTCCGATCCATCGGCCTGCAGGCGGTCGTCCGGTTCGATGTGCAGAACGACGACGACGACACCCGGTTGTGCATTCGAGCCGGGTTGCGGGCGACGGGGCAGCCGGCGATTCGATCGATCGAGGCGCTGCGCCTTCTCGCCAACCATGCATCGGTCGCGCTCCAGAACGAGACCCTCC
>JABDJW010000039.1 GCA_013002375.1 Acidimicrobiales bacterium
CCGTTTGGCGTTTTGGGGTCTGACCCCGTTTGGCGTTTTGGGGTCTGACCCCTTTTTGGGGAAAGGGGTCAGACTAAACCAGGGGTTGAGGGTTTGTCGTCAGGGAAGGCGGACGGCGATCGACAGCTCGTGGCCGTCGGGGTCGCGGACGTGGAAATACCGCTCGCCCCAGACCGCGTCCGCCGGCTCGGTCTCCGTTTCGTGGCCGGCGTCGAGCAGGGTGCGATGGACCGCATCGACGGTCGCGACCGAATCGACGTGCAGGATCACCCGGCCCCAACGAGTCGCATCGCCGGGGTCGGCGGCTTGCAGGTTCACGAACGATCGGCCGCACGCCATGGTGGTGAACGGTTCGCCCCGGCCGCCATAGACCGATCGCATGCCCAAGAGCTCGTAGAAGTCCACCGCCGCGTCCATCGCCGACACGGCCAAGGTGATGGCATCGATGTGGGTGAAGTGACCGTTCTGCACAACGCCGACGCTAGGGGACCGGCCATACTGGTGGGGTGGACACCGAGCACCTCAAAGAACACCTCATCGACGCCGAACTCGCCACCGGTGAACGCGAAGCCTCCCGAGAGGAAGCGCAGAGCCATGTCCTCGTACGCATCGCTCGCATCACGGCCGGGGTGCTCGTCACCATCCTGGGCATCGTGATGTTGCCACTCCCCGGGCCCGGCATGTTGATCGTGGCCTCCGGTCTCGTGGTCTTGTCGGCCGATGTGCCGTGGGCCGAACGAGCACTGATCGAGGTTCGCCGGCGCACGCCGGGTATCCCCGAAGACGGCAAGATCCCCCGCGGCACGATCGTCAAGATGGTGTTGATCACGGCGGCCGGGATCCTGGCCTCCGTCTGGTGGACGTTCCTCCGCTGAGCGACCGGACTTCTTCGGCGAGATCGCGGGGTTGCGCCTCGCGTCCGCCGCGGGTCCCCCGCTCGCGCGGAGCGTGGTGATATTTTCCTGAGCGGTGCGACAGGCTGTCGCCGTCTTCGCGGGAGGCACCGAACCCGCGCCCGAACGTATGCAACAGCAACCACGCAAACGAGTCGAGCGGGGCTACGTCGAGCTCCGTAACGTCATCGACGGCGATGTCCTGGTCACGGGCGGGCAGTTGGTGCTCTACGGCGAGGTGCACGGCGACCTGCGGGTGCGGGGCGGTCGGGCGACCGTGCACGGCATGGTCACCGGTGACGTCATCAATGAGGGCGGCCATGTCGTCGTGCTCGGCGAGGTCGGGGGCACGATTGTCGGCCCGCGCGACTACACCGTCGTCGAGCGGCCGAAGCGCAGAGCTGCGCCCGCCGCGGTGCGTAGTGGCCCCGCCCCGATGAGCTGGATCTCCAAGCTGGGCTACGCGTCTGCCGCGGCATCGTTGCTGCTGATCCTCGCCGTTTCGCTCACTCTCCGCGACACCGGTGACAACCCCGAGCCCGAAACCGAGGTCGCGGGCGCGGTCGAATTGCGTGACTCGATTGCGGTCGACCCGCTGAGCAAGGAAGCCGTCGAGGTCACGGTGGCGCCGGCCTCACCGGAGGCCGAAATCGCGAGCGGGCTCAGCGCGGTGATCCCCCCGCCCAGTCTCGACGAGGCGGCGCGTATTCAGCCCGAGCAGCCGGCGGTGCTGCTGCCCCAGTGCCACCCGAACTACACCGGCTGTGTGCCCATCGCCATCGATGTCGACTGCGCGTTCCGGGGGCTCGACGGGCCGGAGTACGTCGGCCAGGTCGAGGTCATCGGCGAAGACGTCTACGAGCTCGACGCCGACGGCGACGCCATCACCTGCAACGAGTAGTCGGCACCGAGTCGTCGGCGCGGTCAGGCGATGAGCTGTTCGGCTTTGGTGAACAGCCCGACTGCAGCCTGATGCAGGCTCTCCGCCACGTCGCGTGGCATCTGGCCGGCGTGGCCGCGGGCGTTGCTGCCCTCGAGGATGATGCCCAACCGGTAACACGCCAGTACCCGGAACCACTGGATCGACGACATGTCCCGGTCGGTTTGGGTGGCGTAGCGGTCGATCACCTCGTCGGGCGTGGGCCAACCGGGCCGGGCGAGGCCGATGTTGACCGCACCGTCGATGGGCCATTGGGACAGCAGCTGGCCCAGGTCGAGCAGCGGATCGGCGACCGTGCTCAACTCCCAGTCGAGCAGCGCGGCGAGCCTGGGCGAATTCGGCTGGTACAGGACGTTCAGGAAGTGGCAGTCGCCGTGGAGAACCCCAGGCTGAAAGTCGGTCGGCTGATCGGCTCGAAGCCACGCGGTGACCGCCTCGACGTCGCCGACGTCGGGGCCCGGGTACTCGGCGATGTCCGAGTAGCCGTCGAGCTGTGACTTCCAACGATCGACTTGACGCTCGACCCACCCATCGGGCCGGCCGAAGCCTTCGAGCCCGACCGCCTGGTAATCGACATGGCTGAGCGTGGCGATGGCGTCCACCATCTCGAACCCCATCGTGCGCACGTCGGCTTCGGTGAAGTGTTCGGGCAGGCCCTCGGCGCCGGGGTTGTACCCCTCGACCGGTTCCATCAGGTAGAAGCTCGAGCCCAAGACGTCATGATCGGAACAGCTCGCGATGAAGGCCGGGTGGGGCACGCCGGAATCGGCGATGGCGGCCAGTACCCGAGCCTCGCGTTCCATCGTTTGATCTGACCGGGGTCGCTTGTGCCGCGGGGGATGCCGCATGACGAAACCCCGATCTCCCCGGCGGAAGTGCAGCAGGATGTTCTGGGTGCCGCCCGCGAGCAGCGCCGGTTCGGTGATGGGTCCGTCGCCCAGCGACTCGCGGTCCATCCACCGCGCCAGCGCGTCGAGCGAGAAGGGGAGATCGAGGTCGGCTCCGTCGAGGTCCGGGGCGTCGGCGTGGTCGTCCATGGCGATGCATCTTGGCAGACTGGCTCGGTGCATCGCCTCTCCGCTCGTCAAATGCAGCTGGTTGCCGCATCGGCGCCCGCGGTTGTCGCCGGCGCCGCAGCCCTCGGGGTTTGGCTGAGCGGCTGGCGTGGGGTGGACCACCCCGCCCATCACTTCCGGGTTGCGCTCTACCGCGAGTACGGGCCGACCTTGTGGAACACCCAGTGGTTCGGAGGCCATCACACGCTGGGCTACGGCGTGCTCTTCCCCGCCTTGGCCGGTCCGATCAGTATCGCGATCGTCGGCATTGCCTCGACCGTGGCCGCCGTCGGTCTCTTCGGGGCGATCCTGCGCCGCCTCGCCGTTGCCCGGCCGACTGCGGGCACCGTCGCGTTCGCGTTCTTGATGGTGGTCAACTTCTTCGAGGGCCGGTTGCCGTTCGCCCTCGGTCTGGCCCTGGCCCTGGCCGCCCTTCTCGTCGCGCTGCACCGCCGCTGGGTGCCGGCCGCAGTCCTGGCCTTGCTGGCCGGGCTCGCCGCCCCGTTGGCCGCCGCCTTCTTGGCCTTGGCTTGTGGTGCGTGGGCTCTCGCCGATGCCGCGCCCCGGTGGTGGCGGGTCGGCGTCATGCCCCAGTCCTGGATCGCGGCCGCCGGGTTGGCGCCCGCCACCTTCCTGGCGCTGGTCTTTCCCGAGGGCGGACGGTTTCCGTTCATCTGGTCGTACTTCGTGCTCACCCTGCTCGGCGCGGTCGCCGCCATGTCGGTGCGGGGAAGTGCCGGAGCAGGCCAGGCCGCGACGCCTGCGGGTGACCGGATGGAGGGCGCTGCGCTGGCGATCGGGGGCGCGCTCGTCGCCGTGGCAGCCGTGCTGTTCTTCTTCGTGCCCAACCCGATCGGCGCCAACCTGTCACGGCTCGCGGTGCTCGGAGGGCCGATTCTGCTGGCGGTGGCGGCCGGACGCCATCGCCGCCTCAGCCTGGTGGCGCTGGTGCTGATCGGGTGGCAATGCCAGCCGCTTCTCGACCTGCCCGCCGCAATCGGCAACCCGTCGGACGAGATCGCCTACCACCAACCGCTGATCGATGCCGTGCTGGCGCGAAGCGACGGACCGGTCCGTATCGAGGTTCCCTTCACCGAGCGCCACTGGGAGACGGCTCATATCGCGCCAGAGGTCGCCCTGGCCCGAGGTTGGCAACGCCAGCTCGACTACCGGTTCAACGACGACACGTTGCTGATCAACGGTTTGGACGACGAGCGGTACCGGGCCTGGCTCGAGGCCAACGGCGTGACCTTCGTGGCGGTGCCCGACGTCGGTCTGGAGCAACGGTCGCGGACGCAGGCCCGACTGGCGGCCGAGAGTCCCGGGTTGGAGGAGGTCTGGGCCAACCGGAATTGGGTCTTGTACGAGGTGACCGATGCGGTCGGTCTGATCGAACCGATCGACGGGGTCGACGCTCGTTTGGTGGTGCTCGAACCCGACCGCTTCGAAGTGGAATTCACCGCACCGGGAACTGTCCTGGTTCGGGTACGCCACAGCCAACACATGGCGGTGAGCAGCGGCAACGGTTGCACCGCGGCACGAGGCGAGTGGACCGCCGTGCAAGCCACGACGGCCGGCCGGGTCGTCGTCGGTGCCGATTGGTTCGGTGGCTCCGAGGTGTGCACAATCGCAGCACGATGACTTCGCTGCTGCCCCCCGCCGACGACCTCTTCCTGCTCCACGAGCGCCGCTACGAGACCCGGGTGTACTACCTCGATGACGACACCTTGTTGGTCCGAGGCGCAATCGCCGACACCAAGCCACCGGGCCTGTACATCGTCGACGATCCCGATCCGCTCGAGATCCACAACATGCAGATCGAGTTGGAGGTTCGGCGCTCCGATCTCGCCATCGTGCGGGCGCAGGTCGGTTTCGAGAGCCACCCCCACGAGTCCTGCCCCCGCATCAGCGAGCACTACGAGAGCCTGATCGGCCTGAACATCGCTCGCGGGTTCACCCGCAAGGTTCGGGAGATGTTCGGCGGACCGCGGGGCTGTGCGCACACGACGGCGCTGCTGCAGGCGATGGCCCCGGCGGTGCTGCAGTCGTTGTGGTCGATGGACCTCAAGCGACGGCGGGATCGCCCCGATGCCCCGCCGCCGGTTGACGACCCCGATCTCGCGGCTCGGTTCGCCCACAACGTGAACACGTGCCACATCTGGGCCGAGGACGGCGAGCACGTCGCCACGCTCGGCCGGGGTGAATTTCCGCCACCGCCGCTCCAGATCCGCCGTCGGTTGGCCGACCTCGGCCGCTCCGAGGAGGAGTGGCGCCGCTGATCCCGCCGCCGTTTTCCCACCGGCCGACCCGCGCCACCGCTCTGATTTGGTGCAGACTGGTCAGATGCCCAAGGGGAGGGACCCGATGCGTTCACGCGCGCTTCTGTTGATCTTCGTTGCGTTGGCTCTGGTGGCCGCCGCCTGCGCCGACGACGGCGAGGTCGTCGATTCGGCGACGCCGACGGCCGACGGGGAGCAACCGGCGGTCGGTGAGAGCTCCGGCGACACGGTCGTCGCGCCCGAATCCACCGCGATCACCGAGACCACCGCCGCCCCGGTCGGCCTCTACAGCTCGGCGATCAAGCCGACCCTGCAGGCCAACTGCGTGTCGTGTCACAGCGAAGGCGGACCGGGCTCGGCCCATTTCGATCTCAACATCGCCGCCGACGCCAAGAACATCGCGCCGCAGCTCGCACTGGTGACCGGCACCGGTTACATGCCGCCCTGGCCGGCATCGGATCTGAGCGTGCCCTTCCACGACGACCGCTCACTCGACCCCGAACAGATCGCGGCGATTGCCGAGTGGGCCGAGGCCGGTGGCCCGCTCGACGTGCCTGACGACGATCCGCTCGAGGCGACCGTTGCGGTGTGGCCGCAGATCGAGCGTGATGCCGTGCTCATCGCCGAGCCGTACAAGGGCTCGACCGACCTGGTCGATGACTACCGCTGCCAGATCTACGACCCCGAGCTGACCGAGACCAGCTTCCTGCAGAACTACGAGCTGCTGCCCGATCAGATCCCGGTCGTTCATCACGCGCTGGTCTTCCATGCCC
>JABDJW010000049.1 GCA_013002375.1 Acidimicrobiales bacterium
CCCTGTCACCTGCGCGCCCAGAACATCGGGCTGAAGAGCCGCGACCTGCTCAAGCTCACCGGTACCAAGATCAAGCTGGTCGCCGAGTGCTCCGGTATCGATGGCACGTGGGGCCTCCGGGCCGAGAACATCGACATCGCTCGCGGTGTCGCCAAGAAGATGGCCAACGCCATCACCAAGGCCGACAGCGAATCGGTGGCCGGGGATTGCACGCTGGCCAACGGGGGCATCGTCCTCGAGACCGGAGCCGAGCCGATCCACCCGATGACCCAGCTGGCGCGGGCCTACGACCTTCCGGAGGAAGACTGATGAGCAAGCTCACCCTGGCCGACATCGTGGAACCCAGAGCGTACGAACGCGAACGCGACGACTTCCGGGCGCATGTCGTCGCTCTGAAGAAGAAGCGGCGGGTCGGCATCGGGCCGCACGTCACGCTGGTCTTCGAGAACCGCGACACCATCCGGTTCCAGATTCAGGAAATGGCCCGGGTCGAGAAGATCTTCACCGACGAGGGCATCCAGACCGAACTCGACATCTACAACGCACTGCTGCCGGGCAATGGCCGGTTGTCGGCGACGCTGTTCATCGAGCTGACCTCGGATGCCGAGCTGCGTGAGTGGTTGCCCAAACTGGTCGGCATCGAACGCAGCATCGAGCTTCGGTTCGGTGATCATGTCGTTGCGTCGGTGCCGGAGAGCGCGCACGACGAACAGCTCACCCGCGAGGAGATCACCGCGGCGGTGCACTACATCGAGTTTCAGCTCGACGCCGATCAGGTCGACGCGCTCGGGTCTGCCGAATCGGCTGAACTGGCGGTGGTTCACCCCGCCTATCAGCACGTCACGGCGCTCGGCCCGGAAACCCGGGCCGAACTGGCGGACGACGCTCGTAGCGCCTGATTTGTTTCGGGCGGCAGCCGCCGGGCAATATCGACACGTTGCGCCGCCCCGGGCCGACACATCCACGTGTATCTGAGGAGCCCGGTGGCTGATTGGCGCCAGCAAGCGGCGTGTCGAGGACTCGACACGGCAATATTCTTCCCCGAGTCGCGCAAGCGTTCGGACCAGGAAGCGGCGCAGCGGGTGTGTCGATCGTGTCCGGTCCGGCGGAATTGCCTGAGCAATGCCCTGCGCGATGGCGAGAAGCGCGGCATCTGGGGCGGGACGACCGAGAACGACCGCCGGCAGATGGCATCGGTCGGCCAAGGCTCCGAGACGTTTCTGGGCGATCCGCGCTCACCGGTGTCGCCTTCGGCCTGACCGCGGCGACGCACGAGCCTGACCGCGGCGACGCACTAGGGTGCAGCGTCGATGGGTACTGATTCTTCCACTGGTTCCTTCGAGGGCTGGCCCAGCGTGTTGGGCACGCTGGCCGAGGGTGGCGACCTGGCCACCGAGCGGGCCGAAGCGGCGCTGAGCGAGGTCCTGCGGGGCGACGCGACGCCGGCGCAGATCGCCGGGTTCATCGTGGCCCTCCGCCAGAAGGGCGAAACCGTCGAGGAGCTGACCGGATTGGTTCGGGCCATGCTCGATGCGGCCGAACCGCTCGATCTTCCTGCCGGCTGCATCGACATCGTCGGGGCCGGCGGATCGCCGGCGCGCCGCCGGGCGGCACTGAACATCTCGACGATGGCCTGTTTCGTCGCGGCGAGTGCCGGCGCGGTGGTGTGCAAGCACGGCAACCGCAAGGCCTCGTCGACATCGGGCTCGTTCGACCTGTTGGAAGCGATGGGGGTCACGATCGACATCGCCCCGGCCGACGTCGAGCGCTGCGTGCGCGAGGTCGGCATCGGGTTCGCGTTTGCCCGCACCCATCACCCCGCGATGCGCTTTGCCGGACCGGTCCGGGCCGAGTTGGGCATTCCAACCGTGTTCAACATCCTCGGCCCACTCTCGCACCCGGGGCGGCTCACCCGTCAGGTGATCGGCGTGGCCGACCCGGCAACGGCCGATCTCATGGTGCAGGTGTTGGCCAAAAACGGCTCGACCGATGCCATCGTCGTCACCGGCGATCGAGAACTCGACGAGTTCTCGCTCACCGGGCCGTCCCGCATGCTGCACCTCGCCGGCGGCGGCGTGACCGAACACCAGGTCGACCCAACCGATCTCGGGCTCGCGACGGCGACCGAAGCCGATCTGGCGGGCGGCGATGCCGCCACGAACGCGGCCATCGCCGCCGGGATCTTCGCCGGTACCGATACCGGCCCCCGCCGGGACATCGTGGCGCTGAATGCCGCGGCCGGCCTGGTTGTCGCCGGTGTCGCCGCCGATCTGGCCGAAGGCGTCGAGCGTTCGCTCCAGGTGCTGGCCGAGGGTGCCCCGGCCGCGAAATTGGCCGAGCTGATTGCTGCCACCCGCGGCAACTAGGGCAACCGGAAACGCGCCTCGAGCTCGCCGAGACAAGCGGTGTCGACTCCCTGGTCGGGGTCGTCGAGAAACGCCATCATCAGCGACTCGGGGCAGCGCTCGTAGGTCGAACCATGGCCCGCGAACGGCACGATGACCAGTTGCGCGCTGGTGAGATCGTCGGCGGTGCGTTCGCCCCAACCGGGCGGCGTGATGGGATCGAACTGGCCGGCGACGATCAGCGTTCGCACGTCGCTTCGAATCGGATCTTGCGTGGCGGCCGGTGCGGCATCGACGGCCCACACCCGACAGGCCGAAAAGACGTATTCGACATCTCCGAGCAGCGCTTGATCGATCGGGTTGTCGGCCTGCGCGGCATCAACGGCCTCGTCGAGGCTGCTGCCGGCCACTTCCTCGGCGCACTCCGGGCTCCAGTGCGCGCCTTCGGCGTCGATGAGCGAAAGGTACTCGTCCTCGTCCTGGGCCCGCGGCTTGTGGAATCCGCCGGCCAAGCTCAGGAGTTCAGCAGCCGAATCGAGATCTCCCTCGGCGGCTCGGTGAATGGCGAGGGGCACGGCTCGGGCCGAAAACGTGTCGTACAGGGTGGCGAAGATGCCATTGGCCAGCACCGAGTCGTCGACGGTGATCTCGATGGGTTCACCACCGAAAAGAGCATCGACCGTGACCGTCTCGCTCGATTCGGCGAGATCGGTCAGCAATCGGTCGAGGGTCGGACGAAGGTCACCGAACGCCTCGCCGCACCTCGGGTCGGCGGTGCAGGCCTGGAGAACGGAATCCATCGCCCTGCGCCCGTTGGGGGCCTGCTCGGCGTAGGCCTCGACTTCGGGCGGGTAGGGCGAGTCGAGCACCACGGACCGCAGCCCCGCCGGCTCGGCCCGCATGGCCGCCAACGCGGCCCTGGTGCCATAGGAGACGCCGTAGAGGTTCCACGACTCGTAACCAAGGGCGATTCGCAGGTCGGCGATGTCGAGCGCGATGTCCTCGGTGGTGAAACGGTTGACGTCGACGCCCTCATCGGCGAGCCGCTGGAAGCAGTCGCGCAGTCCGTTGAGCGGGTTGCCGAACCCTTCGACCTCGGGGCAGTTCAGTGACGGCTCGCTGTACCCCGAGCCTCGCTGATCGATCAGGATGAGGTCGCGGGTTTCCAGAATGGGGTGTTCGGGGTAGAGCCATTGGTCGTAGTCGGGCACGGCGAACCCGCCCGGTCCGCCGTGCAGGTAGAGCACAGGGTCGGCGAGGGGCGCGTCGGCAGTGCTACGGATGATGGCAACTGCCACCCGGACCTGCGGACCCTCCGGCAACGCACGATCGACCGGGACGATCAGCGCGCCGCAGTCGACGCGATCGACCTCGTTGTCGAGCAGTACCATCCGGCACTCGGTGGGCTCGTACGCCGGCTCGTAGTCGCTTGGCCTCGTTGGTTCGGTGCTGGTGGTCGGTGGGATGGGGCCGGGTGGTGGTGGACCGGGCGGAGGTGGGCTCGGGGGAGCCGGGTTCGGTGGGAGGGGCGCCGCCGGGAGCTCCGGGAGCTCGCCGATCTCCTCGAGTACCTCGTCGCTGACCCAACCGCCGGCGCAGGCGCCGGTGAACAGGGCGAACAGAACGAAGATTGCGACGCGCCGGCGGATCATCGGTCCCCAGCGTAGGAGACCACCGGTACCTGCGGGCCCCACCAAGGTGTTCGGGCCCGTGCGGTCAGATCGAGACGGCCACTTCGGCGAAGTGGCACGCGACCGGGTGGCCGTCGCCCCGACAGTGGCTCGAACACGGAGCGTGAGCCCACTCGGCATTGTCTGCGCTGGTCGTCACCGGGCCGATCGGCGGCCCCGCTCGCCTACCGCCCCGAAGCTCGGGAGCCGGGGCAACGCACTGCGCCAGACCCCGCTGGCGTGGTCGAGCACGCACCCCCGGGTGCCACGGTCGAGCCACTGGGCCACACACAGCGCCTCGGCAACGTGGCTCGCGGGCGAAGATTCGGGCCCGTCGGATGCCGGTTGGCCGAAGGCGGGCTCGAAGCGGGCCTGGCCGTCGGGGCCCCAGCTGGCCTGGAGCCGGCCATCGCGGATGTGCGACCCCGAGCCATCGGGGAACACCAGCCGAAGTTCTCCCGCCTCGATCAGTTGCTGGACCCGTTGGTTTCGGCGCAGCACTCGGGCAAGCGCCGCGGCGCGATCGCGGAGGTCGGCTGCTTCTTCGAAT
>JABDJW010000050.1 GCA_013002375.1 Acidimicrobiales bacterium
GACGCACCCTCCGCCGCCGGGTCGGCTTGATCGGTCACGGCAGCGGGCTCTTCACCGATCTCACCCCGCGCGAAAACGCGCACTTCTGGGCTCGAGCGGCGGGAGCCGGCGCAGCTGACGGCGATGCTGCGCTCAACCGCCTGGGGGTCGAGTCCCGCCTGCTCGACGTGCCGATCGAACGCCTGTCGGCCGGACAGCAGCGTCGGGTCGCGATCGCGGCGGTTGCCGCGCGCCGCCCTGAACTGTGGCTGCTCGACGAGCCCCATGCCGGCCTCGATCAGCTCGGTCGCGACATCGTCGACACGCTCATCACCGATGCGGCGGCAGCCGGAGCCACCGTGCTGGTCGCCAGCCATGAACTCGATCGGGTGCGGCCACTGGCACCCCGCGTCGTCACGATCGCCGGCGGCACCGTCCACCACGACAGTGTCGATACCAACCGGGCTGATCCTGCGGAGGCTGGGTTTGATCCTGCGGAGGCTGGGGATGCTCACTGAGGTCTGGCTGGTCGCGGCCAAGGATCTGCTGGTCGAACGGCGCAGCCGGGTCGCCCTCACCCAGATCGCGCCTTTCGCGGTTCTGGTCCTGGTGTTGTTCGGCCTGGCGCTCGGCTCGAACAGCAACGCCACCCTGCGCGAGATCAGCCCAGCCCTCTACTGGGTCACCGTGCTCTTCGCCGCCATCCTGGCCATCCAGCGCTCGTTCAGCGTCGACCAGGCCAGCGGGGTTCCCGACGCCCTCCGACTCTCCGGGCTCACCCCGGCGGCCATCTTCTTGGGCAAGGCGCTCGCCATCGTGCTCCAACTGCTCGTGCTGCAGGTCGTCCTGGTGGCCGGCATCGTCGTCCTGTTCAACGCATCGATCGAAGATGTCGTGCTCCTCGTGCTCGCCGCGCTGGCCGCGGTCATTGGCATCGCCGCAGCTGGCACCCTGTATGGCGTGTTGGCTTCCGATCTCGCGGTTCGCGATTCCCTTCTGCCGCTCCTGCTCTTGCCGGTCCTGGCTCCTGTCCTGATGGCTGCGACCCGAACGTTTGACGACGCGCTCGGCCTGGTCGCAGTCGACGGGTGGGCCTGGCTTGGCGTTCTGGGCCTGTTTGGAGTGATCTACCTAGTGTTCGGAGCGCTCGCGTACGGCGTTCTCCTGGAGGAGTCATGATCCCCAACTCCACCGCCTCCCGGTTCACCCGGCTGTTCGGCACCGGCCTGCTCGTCATCATTGCGTTCTGGCTGCTCTTCGCGTTCTTCTGGAGCGATCCCGACGACACCCAGGGCGAAGTCGTTCGGTTGTTCTACGTCCACGTGCCCAGCGCGCTCGGCACCTACACCGCCTTCATCGTTTGCGGCCTGGCCAGTGCGTTCTACCTCTGGAAGAAGTCCGAGTTCGCTGATCTGTTGGCCCACGCGGCGGCCGAGGTCGGGGTGGTCTTCTGCGTGTTGATGCTGGCCACCGGCTCGATCTGGGGTCGGCCCACCTGGGGCACCTACTGGGACTGGGGCGACGTACGGCTGGTCACGTCGCTGGTGTTGCTGCTGCTCTTCGTCGGCTACCTCGCGCTGCGGGCGGTGCCCGGTGACTCCGGTCAGCGATCCAAACAGGCATCGATCGTCGCCCTCGTCGCCCTGCTCGACATCCCGCTGATCAACCGGTCGGTCGAATGGTTCGAGAACAAGACCTTGCACCAGAAGGGCACGGTGTTGCTGGGCAAGATCGAGGACTTCAACCTGTTCGCCACCTTCCTCGGTGTCGTGGCGATGACCGGCATCATGGTCTGGCTGATGGTCCACCGGTTCCGCATCGCCTGGCTGCGCCGGCAGTTGCTCACCACCGGGCTCGACCAGGCCCTGCTCGAACGGCGGGCCGAGGCCACCGGCGACGTGGGCGGAGCCACGGCCTACAACGGATTCGCGCCGGCGATCGCCGCCGCGTTGGCCTTCCAGCAGACCGACATTCCGGGCAACTGGGGCTACATCTTTGCCGGTTGGGGCCTGAGCCTCACCGTCTTGGCCCTCTACGGTCTGTTTCTGGTGCGTGAAGGGCGTCGCCTCACCCAAGCGGTGCCGCCGGAACGCCGCCGCTGGACCACCACGCCCACCGACGAAGGGTCTCGATGAGTGCTCAGAACGCCGACGATGTCGGCGACGCGTACGAGGCCGATGCCGAGCTCTCCGATCTCACGCCCCGGTCCCGCGAAGCCGCACCCCGGCGCGGCGCGATCGCCACGCTGCTCACCGGCGCGGTGGTCCTGGCGCTGGGTGCGGTCGTCGTCATCTTTCTTCGCAACGCCAGCCTGTCGGTCTACGAAGCCGATCAAGCCGTCGCGAATCGCACCGAGCTCGGCACCGACCGGTTCCGGCTCATCGGTTCGCCGGTCGAGGGCAGCATCGTGTCCTACGAGGGCGCCGGCGCCGAGACCGGCGAGGAAGCCATCGCCTTCACCGTCGTGTTCGCCGGGGTCAACGCTGACGTCTTCTTCGTCGGCCCGGAGCCCTCGGAGCTCTTCGTGCCCGGCGTGCCGGTGTTTCTCGAGGGGAACTGGGAGCAAGGAACCCCGCCGGGCGTCGACGGGTTCGCGAACGGTGCGAACGACGGCTACTACTTCCTGGGCGATGAGCTCCGGGTGAAGCACGACAACGACTACCGCAACGACAACGAAGAGCGGTTGAACGACGCCGAGGTCGGCGGCCTCCAGTGATGCGATGAGCAACCAAACCCTCGGTGTGTTCGCCGTTGCGACCGGCTTCGCGGCCTCGATGGCCGGTGTCGGGGTCCTGGTGTACGGCCTGGCCGCGAAGCGCCGCGAGGTCGTCGCCTTGGTCAAGCCCTTGTCGGTGGCGATCCTCGGCGGTGGCATGCTCGGCTTCCTGGTCCTCGAGCGGGCGCTGTTCCAGCGCGACTACACCCTGTTGTACGTCGCCAATCAGGGCAGTCCCGACACGCCGCCGCTCTTCAACTTCGCGGCATTGTGGTCGGCGCTGGAGGGTTCGATCCTGCTGTGGGCGGTGATCTTGGCCGGCTACCTGGTGATCGTCGTCGTGAAGTTCCGGCATCGCCTGGTCGACCCGCTCGTCACCTGGGCGCTGCTGGTGCTGTTCATCGTCACCGCGTTCTTCTACTTCTTGATGCTCGATGCCGCGAATCCCTTCGCCGGCTTCGATCCGCCGCCGGGCTACGTCGGCACCGGCCCCAACCCGCTGCTGCAGAACCATTGGCTGGTCACGATTCACCCGCCGGTCCTGTACCTCGGCTACGTCGGATTCACCGTGCCGTTCTCGTTCGCGATCGCCGCCCTCGTCACCGGCCGCATCGGCGAAGGCTGGCTGGTCGAGACCCGGCGCTGGACCCTGTTCGCCTGGGGCTTCCTCACCGTCGGGATCCTGCTCGGCTCGTGGTGGAGCTACGAGGTGCTCGGGTGGGGTGGCTACTGGGCGTGGGACCCGGTCGAGAACTCGGCTTTGCTCCCGTGGCTGACCGGCACCGCGTTCTTGCACTCGGTCATGGTGCAGGAGCGCCGCGGCATGCTGCGGGTCTGGAACTTGTCGCTGGTGTGCTCGACGTTCGCGTTGACCATCCTGGCCACCTTTCTCACGCGGTCCGGCGTGCTCGATTCGGTCCACGCCTTCAGCGACTCCGACATCGGCCCGCTTCTGCTCGGTGCGTTCGGCGTCGTCGCCTTCGCGACCGTCGGGTTGATCGGCTGGCGGGGCGATCGGTTGCGGTCGGTGGGCCGTATCGATTCGCCGCTGTCGCGCGAGGGAGCCTTCCTGGCCAACAACGTGGTGTTCGGTGCCTTTGCCTTCGTCGTGCTGCTCGGCACGGTGATGCCGTTGATCGTCGAGGCCGTCAACGGCGACCGAATCAGCATCGGCAATCCCTACTTCGATCGCATGAGCGCACCGATCGGCTTCGTACTGCTTTTCCTCATGGCCATGGCCCCGGTGTTGCCGTGGCGCAAGGCCAGCGGAGAGATCCTCTCGAAGCGGCTGATCGTGCCGGCCTGGATCGGCGTGGGCAGTGCGCTGCTGGCCCTCCTGCTCGGCGCCCGGGGCTTCCAGCCGATCTTGGCCTTCCTGCTCGCCGGGTTCGCGGCCGGGTCGGCGTTGCGCCAGATCGTGCTGGCGTCGCGTCGGCAGGGGTGGCGAGGTCTGGTCGGCCGGGCCAACGGCGGCATGATCGTCCACCTCGGCGTCATCATGATCGCGGTCGCGTACGCGGCCAGTTCGGCCTACATCCGTCAAGCCGAATGGACCCTGAACGTCGGCGATCAGGTCGTGATCGGCGGGCACGAACTCGAGTTCACCGGGCTGACCGAGATCGATGCCGACGGCCGCACCGGCATCGAGGCCAATGTGCTGGTCGACGGCGAGGGTCCCTACTCGCCGGCGGTCAGCCAGTACCCGGGCGGCAACCAGACCGTCGGCACCCCGGCGATCCGTAGCGGCTTCACCGAAGACATCGCCCTGTCGATGATCACCTTCGACACCAATGACGAGACCGTCGTGCTACGGGCCACCACCCAGCCGCTGATTCAGTGGCTGTGGTGGGGTGGTGCGGTGATGGCGGTCGGCACGGTGCTGGCCGCCTTCCCGGGCCGGCGGCGGCGGCCGACCGATGCCGTTTCGGCGCCGGTCGTCGCCACATCCCGCCCCGATCCAGCCGTCACGCAACCGGTCGGCCCTCAGTCAATCGGCGCCGGGGAGCGGGCATGACCGATCCGGGCGAGGTCTCGCCGCCGAACGGCCCCGATGACGGCGCGCTACCGCTCGACCTTCCGTCGGCTCGGCATCACACCGCGCTGTACGTCTCGCTGGCCTTCGGCGGCCTCCTGATCGGTCTGTTGGTGCTGCTGGCCAGCCGGATCGATGACGAACCCGGCACCGTGCGGTCACCGCTGATCGGCGAGCAAGCTCCGTCGATCGTCGCGACCGACATGGCCGGGGGCGAGTTCGACATCGACGATCATCGAGGCCGCTGGGTCGTGGTGAACTTCTTCGCCACCTGGTGTGTCGAATGTGTCCGTGAGCATCCTGAACTGGTTGCCTTCGATGAACGCCACCGCGGTCGTGGTGATGCCCAGGTGGTCAGCATCGCCTTCGACGACAGCGGCGGCGCGGTGGCGGACTTCTTCACCAAGGCCGGTGGTGACTGGCCGGTGCTGGTGGCCGATACGGGAACGATCGCGCTCGACTGGTCGGTGGCCCAGGTGCCCGAGACCTACCTGGTCAGCCCAGCCGGTCAGGTCGTGGGCAAGTTCATCGGCGGCGTGACCGCCGACGGTCTCGATCGAGCCATCAACAACGCGGGCGGCGGATCTTGACGTGGGTCCAGTGAGCCCTCGGGCCCTGGCCTGGATCGCTGCGGTGGCCGTTGCGATCGGCGCAGTGGTGTTCGGCGCCGTCGACGAGGGTCCGCCCCGCACCAACGCCGACCGCGCGTACAGCCTGGCCAACCGCTACGCCTGCCCGGTCTGCAACGGGCAGTCCGTGGCCGAGAGCGACGTCCCGATCGCCCGCACCATCCGGGCCGAGATTCGCAAGCGGGTCGATCAGGGCCAATCCGACGAGGAGATCACGGCCTATCTGGTCGAGGGATTTCCCAGCATCGATCTGAACCCTTCGGCATCGGGCCTCACCGGGCTGGTCTGGATCCTGCCGGTGGTGGTGTTCGTCGGTGCGGTTGCCGGGCTGGCCGTGGTCTTCCGGCGCTGGCAGCAGACCCCGGCCGAACACGCCAGCCGGGCCGATGTCGACTTGGTCGAGGCCCAACGGTCGGCTCGACACGAGGAGCGGGGCGGGTGAACGCGCCGCAGACGGCGGCCCGCAAGCTCGACCTCGACGACCTGGCGGCGCTCGAGGAGCAACGCACCCATCTCCTGCAGTCGCTGGACGATCTCGATGCCGAGTTGGCGGCCGGAGACATCGACATCGACGACTACCAGGCCCTTCGTGACGACTACACCGCGCGCGCCGCCATGGTTATCCGGGCCATCGAATCCAAGGAAGCCAGGCTGAGCGCAGCCGAGGGCTCCAGCTCGTGGGGGCGCACGGCGCTGTGGGTCGTCGGTCTCGGCGTGCTCGCGGTGGTCGCCGGCATCTTCGTGGCTCAGGCGTCGGGTACCCGCGGGGTCGGCGAAGTGGGCAGTGGTGAGATTCGCCTGTCGGTGCGTGAGCAGTTGTTCCAGGCGTCGGCCGCCAACGCCCAGGGTGACTTCGCCCGAGCGTCGGAGCTCTACACGTCGGTGCTCGAGGAACAGCCGTCCAATACGGAGGCCTTGACCTTCCGCGGCTGGATCAGTTGGCAACAAGGCGATGTGGCCGCCGCCGAGGCCGACCTCGCAGCCGCAGTCGAGGTCGCGCCCGACGACCCGGCTCCTCGGGTGTTCCGCTCCGTGATCGAGCTGCGGGAGGGTCGACCGGCGTCGGCGGCCGACGAGCTTCGGGTGTGGGCCGCGAACGACCCGACGGCCGAGCAGCGCCAGCTCGTGAACGGCTTCCGGCTTCGCGAACAGATCGCCGATGCCTTGATCCAGATCGCCCTCGACGAGGGCAGTTCGCCGGTGCCTGCCTTCGATTTCCTGGCCGACATGCAAGATGCCCTGCCGGGCGACCCCGAGGCCCAGGCCTACCGGGCCTGGCTTCAGGCTCAGCTTCCCGAGTTGTTGCCCGATTCCCGGGTGCTGCTCGATCAGATCTTGGCCGCGCTGCCGAACCATCCGTCGTCGCTGGTGTACCGGGCCCATGTGTTGTGGCAGCTCGACGACCTCGAAGGGGCCCGGGCCGATCTGGCGGCCTATGAGGCCGCCGGCGTTCCCGATCCCTACCTCGAGGACATCCTCGACCAAACCGGTCTCCGCACCGCCCTGAACTAACCCGGTCGCCCAAAAGGGGTCAGGTCTACGTTGGACCTTGCGCAGATCACTCTGCTGAAATTTCAACAGTTCTTCTGATCCGCCGGGGTTGTGGCACCGGGCTCGCTTAGAGCCCTTTGACCGCAGAAACCCCGCACAGGAGCAGAATCGCCGAACTCGCGGAGTCCAGCGCGGACCTGACCCCAGGGGGTCGCGGGGTCCAACGTAGACCTGACCCCAGGGCGTGGACCGCAGACCCTACGGCAGACCGCCTCGGCGGTTACCCGGTGAGTTTGTGGAGGGCGCTGCGGTAGAAGGCGAAGGCCGCCTCGCGAGGATCATCGGCCAAGCACAGCTCGGCGAAGGAGAGGCTGGCGCCGGTGAACGCCGACTCGTTCCAGAACGGGTCGCTCCGGTCGACGTCGGCCCAGGCCCCCACGTACAGATAGGGCTCCGGGTGCGCAGCGTCGCCCGGCGATGCCCCGTACGTGGCTCGCTGGCCCGCATCTTGGTCGCCGATCTCGAGCGCCGGATCGAAGTGGCCCGGCCAGAGCTGGATCGGGCTCACCTCGGCCGCGAGGGGATCGGCTCCGATGCGGCGCAGGCTTTCGACCGCAAGCCCGTACCACGCATCGAGAAAGCCGGTGAGTTCGGCATCGACCCGCAGCTCGACGTCGACGTCGCCGAGCTCGGGGCTGTCGTGTTCGGCACCGGTCGTGCCCGGTTCGATGCCGACGAACTGCGCAGCGGCGCGCAGTGTGGTGATGGGGGAGCGCCGCTCCGCTCCGTCGGCTTCGTGGATGAGCTCGCCCTCGGCCACCCGGACCCGTTCGTTGTCACCGAACACCGGCGTGCCGAAGCCTCCGGCCAGATAGCGCAAACCGAACCGTTCGGCCTTGGCGTGACGAGCCTCGGCGACCACCGCGTAGGCCAGCCGATGAGCATCGTCGCGCTTGGCTTCGAAATCGGCCGGCAGGGGAGGGAGGGCCGATCCGGTCCATTCGTCATGGTGATATTCATTGGATCGATCGTTGGTCATGCACTAGCCAACTTCGCCTCGGCCCGGATTGTTCCCGTACGGGTCAGACAACAGCCGTGGGCACGCCGAGGTATTGACCCTGGACGATGTCGCCGCCGTTGACGTCGAGCTTCCAGATCGAGCCCTTCTCGCAGCCGCGGGCGCCGACGACCCGCATGCCGTCCATCATCAGGGCCCGGATGAGTTCCGGGATGATGTCGCCGTGGCTGCAGGCCGCGACGGTCATGTCGGCGTATCGGCGGAGCGTCGCCGCGGCGAGTTCGACATCGCTGCCTTCGGTGAACGCAGGGCAGAGTTCGACGTCGATGCCCAGTCGTTCGCCCAATGGAGTCAACGTTTGCACGCACCGGGTGGCTTGGCTCGAGAGCAGTCGGCTGATTCCGGCATCGGCCAGATGGGCGGCCAGCGCTTCGGCTTGGAGCACGCCGCGGTCGTCCAACGGGCGTTCGAAGTCGTCCCCGCTCCAGCGAAACCGATCGCCGGCCGCAGCATGGCGGACTACATACAGCGTCATCGGAGCGGCCTGGTCACAGACTGGCCACGATAGCGCTGTCGCAAAGCCGAAGCCGACTTGGCTCGGCCCGAATTGGTCCTGGAAGATCCGGTGGTGACCACGCTTCGGATCTTTCTTCACGTGCTCGGCGCCAGCGTCTGGGTCGGTGGCCAGATCGTGCTCGGTGCGCTCGTGCCGACCCTACGGGGCATCGGCGGAGACGCGCCCCAGCGAGCGGCTCGCCAATTCGGCCGGGTGGCATGGCCCTTCTATCTGCTGGTGGTCGCGACCGGGATCTGGAACCTGCTCAAGATCGACGTCGGTGACCAGGACACCGCGTTCCATGCGACCCTCGGCATCAAACTTCTTTTGGTTGCGCTGAGCGGGGTCGCCGCTTTCGTGCACCAGAGCACCGACAGCCCGGCCATGCGAGGCGCGACCGGCGCCGGCGGTTTCGCGGCGGGGCTCGGTGCGCTCTATTGCGGCGTCCTGCTGGTGACCTGAGAAAGAATTTTCTCTCAATCTGCATCCAAGCCGCCGTACCGGTCGTAAATTCTTCACATATGCGGGCATCCCGTCCGCCGATGTCTTCCAAGGAGACGACCTGTCATGAAGAAGATCACCCTGGCCCTGGCGATGATGTTCGCCCTCCTGGCGGCACTCGTTGGCCCGGCCAACGCCCAAGATGGTGCTCGCATCCATCTCCTTCACGGGATTCCCGATGTCGATGTCGATGTCGAGGCCGGTGGCGCAAACGTCATCGAAGGGTTCAGCTTCGGCGACACCCAGGACCTGTCCTCGCTGGCCGGTAGCACCCTCGAGGGTCTGAAGGTCAAGGCCGCAGGCACTGACACTGTCGCCATCGATGCCGGCGACGTCGCGCTGCCGGCCGCCGGCAACTTCACCGCGGTCGCTCACCTCGATGCCGACGGCGTGCCCGCCCTCACCGTGTTCGAGAACGACACTTCCACCATCGCCGCCGGAGAGGGCCGCTTGGTCGTCCGCCACGCGGCTGCCGCCCCTGAGGTCGACATCCTGGCCGATGGCGCCGTCGCCTTCGCCGCGGTGCCGAATGGCGCCGAAGGAAGCATCGATCTTCCGGCCGGCACCATCTCGGCTTCAGTCGTTCCCGCCGGTGCGACCGAGCCCGTCGTGATCGGCCCGGCCGATCTCCCGATCACCGAAGGCTCCTCGCTGACGGTCTACGCCGTGGGCTCGCTCGACGGCGAAACCCTCACCGTCCTCACCGAGTCGATCGACGGCCTGGGTTCGGCCCCGGCCGCCGTGAACACCGGCAACAGCCCGATCGAATCCTCGAGCGGTGCGAATACCCTGTTGCTGCTCGGTCTGGCCCTGGCCCTCGCGGCTGCCGGCTCCACCGTCCTGGTTGCGGCCCGCCGGTAGCAGCCGTCCGGCGAGCCGACCGACGCTGCTTCTCACCTCCCGCCGAGAAGTCCAGTCGGCTCGCCGGATCACTATCCCCCCACCCCGTGACCACCGTGAACTCACTGCCCTTCTTGCGTCGGGCGCTGACGTTCACGGTGGTCGCCGTTTTGCTGCTGGCCGGTTGTGCGAGCTCGACCGCCCAGCCTGCTGCCCCGCCGATCAGCGCCGAGACGTCGACAGGGTCCTCGGTGACAGGGTCCTCGGCAGCAGGGTCCTCGGTGACAGGG
>JABDJW010000078.1 GCA_013002375.1 Acidimicrobiales bacterium
CGAGGGGATCACATGGGCGAGACCAAACGGGTAGTGGTGTGGGGCAGTGGCAATGTCGGCCGACCCGCGATTCGGGCAGTCGCCGCCCATCGCGATCTCGAGCTGGCCGGTGTGATCGTCAACAACCCGGACAAGATTGGCCGCGATGCCGGTGACCTGGCCTACATCGATCCGGTCGGGGTGGCCGCCACCGACGATGTCGGGCTGGCCCATGCCGCTGAGGTCGACGCCGTCGTCTACACGGTCAACGCCGACTTCCGGCCGATCGAGTGCCAACAGGAGGTGCTCGACACGCTACGAGCCGGCACGAACGTGGTCACGCCCGCGTTCTACCCGCTGTACCACCCGCCCACCATGGGCGACGATCTGCGGGCGCTGTACGACGACGCGTGCTCGACCGGCAACACGTCGGTGTTCGCCAGTGGTATCGACCCCGGGTTCTCGATGGACATCCTGCCGCTGTTCCTCACCGGCGTGTCGGCCGACATCACCGAGATTCGTTCGCGCGAGCTGTTCAACTATGCGCTGTACGACCAGCCCGATGCGGTGCGCAACCTCATCGGGTTCGGCCAACCGATGGAATCGGAACCGCCGATGCTGATGGACTTCTCGCTGCGCATGGTGTGGGCGCCGATGGTCAACGTCCTGGCCGACGGCCTGGGTGTGACCCTCGACCGCATCGACACCGAGGTCGAGAAGCGGCCGCTGGAGAAGACGGTGACGGTCGAGGGTATGGGCGATTTCGAGGAGGGTACGCAAGGGGCATTCCACTTCCAGGTCAAGGGCATTGTCGACGGCAAGCCGATGATCGTGCTCGAGCACTACACCCGCATCGACGACGATTGTGCGCCGGATTGGCCCTACCCGCCGAGCGGGCAAGGTGCCCACGATGTGATCATCAGCGGTCACCCCAACCTGCACGTGTCAGTGCATGGTGAGGAGGCCGGCGAACCCGGTGCGGCCGGCGGTGGAAACGCGGTGGCCGCCAACCGATTGGTGAATGCCATCCCCGCAGTGTGTGCCGCGCCCAACGGGCCGGTGCATCCGCTCGACCTGCCGACCATCGTCGCCGGGCGTCAGTTCCAGGCCTAGCGGCCAAGAGCGGAAACCCAGGCCTGGGGCGGCTTTGCGGCCAATAGTTGGCAGTACGTCTGCCAATAGGGGTCAGACCCCAGTTAGGTTTTTGGGGTCAGACCCCGTTTGCGGTTTTGGGGTCAGACCCCATACTCGCGGTACGCCTAGAGGTCGGCCAGTGGGGTGAGAGCCTCGACGAGCGTTTCGGCCCGCGCCCAGTCGATGTCGTCGATCGAGTCGGCCCCGGCGGTGAGCTCGGTCAGGATCCGGCCCTGCTCAGCCGCCCGGGCCTGCACCGCCGAACAGGGGATCGAGCTGAACATCACCATGCCGTAGCGCGGGCTGATGTGATCGGGCCAGCGGCGCTCGAGTTCGAGGGCCAGCTCGCGTTTGATGAGGTAGTCGGGGTCGACCACGCCGGAGCGCATCTCGATGTAGTTGTCGAGTGCCATGTCGGCGATGGCGTCGGTGTCGGGCTTGCGGTTCGCCTCGAACGCGGCGAATGCGGCAGCGACGTCGGTGGGCGACTGCCGCAGCGTTCGATCGAGAACCATCGCCGATTCGAGTGCCGCGATCATGCCCTGGCCGTGGAAGGGCACGATGGCGTGCGCCGCGTCACCCAAGATCACCGATTGCGCTCCATGGCTCCAGCCGGTCGTGCGGATCGTCGAGAGTCGGCCTTGCGGGTTGGCGAAGAACTGTTTGGTCAGATCGGGGACCAGCGGGACGAAATCGGGGAACTCCCGGGCGAAGAACGATTCGACGGCCTCGGCTGAGTCGAGTTCGGCGAAGCTTCCGCCGGGGTGGTGTGCGTCGTCGGTGAGGTCGGGCTGGTTCGGTAGGAACAGCGTGACGGTGAAGTCGCCCTCGGGGTTGGCCAGCGCGATCAACATGAACTGGCCCCGAGGCCAGATGTGCAGGGCGTTGGGGTCGAGTTGAAAATCACCGTCGGCGCCGGGCGGGATCTCGAGCTCCTTGTAGCCGTGGCTCAGCGGAGCATCGACGAGCGCGCCCCCGTTCACCGCCAGCGTCGCGTCCCGCACCGGGGAGTTGGTGCCGTCCGCGCCGAACAACACGCCGAACGGTGCCTCGAGCGGCCGATCGTCGTCGGCCTCGTCGGTCAGATGCAGCGTGCGTTGGTCGAAGTCGACGCCCCGCAAGCGCTGCTCGAAGCGCAGATCGACTCGGCCGGTCGCTTCGGCCGCGTCGAGCAGGATGGCGTTGAGGTCGGTGCGCGACACCGAGTAGATGACTTCGTGGGCGCGGCTGCCGTAGGGCTGGAACGATCGCTCGCCCTCGACGTGGATCATGCGGCCCGCCATCGGAATGGCGATCGCGTCGATGCGGTCCATCACGCCGATGTGGCGCAGCGCGACGATGCCCCGCTCGGCCAGGGCCAGATTGATCGAGCGCCCGGCATCGATGTCGACCCGCCGAAGATCGGGACGGCTCTCGAACAAGGTGACGTCCAGCCCCTGTCCGGCCAGCAGGGTCGCCATGACCGATCCGGCCGGCCCGCCGCCGATGACGGTGATCGGACCGGTGGCTGAGAGGTCGGCGAGCGAGGTCACGTGAGGATGCCGTCGAGGGTGTCGACGAATCGGTAGATGTCCTGGAACGAGTTGTACAGCGGCACCGGTGCGGCCCGAATCACGTTGGGTTCGCGCCAGTCGCACATGACGTCGGCCGTTTCGAGCGCTTCGAACACGGCACGGCCGGCATGGTCGGGTGCGATGACTCGCAACGCTTGCTGGCACCCTCGCTGCGCGGGGTCGCGCGGCGTGATCGATTCGACGCGGCCGGCCAGCCGGGCATCGAGCAGACTGTCGAGGTAGGCCTGCTGCTGCAGTGACTTGGCCCGCAGGGTGGGCATGGGATCGGCGCCCGCTTCGGTGGCGACCTCGCTGAAGATCTCGAGCGCAGCGCGCAATGCGGCCAGCGAGAGGATCCCGGCGTTGCTGACCTGCCACGATTCGACGGTGGGGATGGCATCAAAGCGGGTGGCCATCTCGAAGCGGGTGTCGCGGTTTGTGCCCCACCAGCCCAGCAGCTTGGGAAGGCTCTGATCGGCGACGTGGCGGCGATGCACGAAGACCCCGGCGGTGCCGCCCGGCCCGCCGTTGAGGTACTTGTAGCCACACCACGCCGCGAAATCGACCTCCCAGTCGTGCAACGCCAACTCGACGTTCCCGATCGCATGGGCAAGATCAAAGCCGGCAGCCGCCCCGACCGCGTGGGCGGCTGCGGTTATCTCGGCCATGGGCAGCACCTGCCCGGTGAAGTACTGCACGCCGGGCAGCAGCACGAGCGCGAGCTCGTCGCCCGCTTCAGTGATGGCGGCCAGGATGTCGTCGGGGTCGAGGGTCTCCGCGCCCGGCCGGGGGGCCACCGTGCTCAACGAGGTGGCGGGGTCGAAGCCGCGCTGGCGGATCTGGGATTCCGCCAGGAAGTGGTCGGACGGGAAGGCGTGCTCCTCGATCAGGATCTTGTGGCGCTCGTTGGTCGGCCGGTAGAAGCTGATCAGCAGCAGGTGGAGGTTGAGCGTCAGCGTGCTCATGGCCAGCACTTCGTCGGCATGGCCGCCGGTCAAAGCAGCCAGCGGGTCGGTCGCCAGCTGGTGGTACGGCTCCCAGGCCAGGTCACCGGTGAAGTGACCATCCACGCCGAGCGTGGCCCACCGGTCGAGTTCGACCTGGACGTAGTCGCCGGCGGTTTTCGGCGCCAGGCCCAACGAGTTGCCGACCAGGTAGATCTTGGGGTTGCCGGCTGCGTTGGTCGGGAAATGGAAGCGATCGCGGAATCCGCGGAGCGGATCGGCCGCATCGAGGCGAAGGGCAGTGGCCTCGTCGGGCGCCAGCTCGGTCATCCCCGCCAGCGTAGGCG
>JABDJW010000111.1 GCA_013002375.1 Acidimicrobiales bacterium
GACGGCATTCTGGCCCTGTTCGGGGCGCCCGTCGCCAACGAGGACGATGCAGAGCGCGCCGTCCGGGCCGGTTTGGCGATGCAGCAGTCGCTCGAGGATCTCCGGGTCGAGTCGGGAACCGACCTCCAGATGCGGATCGGGGTCAACACCGGCGAGGTGCTGGTCGGTGAGCTACGGGCCGATGGCAGCCTCACCGCGATGGGCGATGTCGTGAACACCGCGAGCCGAATTCAGGAGGCCGCCGAGCCCGGTGCGGTGGTGGTCGGTCCCGACACCCATGCCGTGACGACCGATGCCGTCGAGTACCGCGACGGCGGCACGCTCAACGCACGCGGGCGCGACGCGACCGTGCAGCTCTTCGTGGCGACCCGTGGCCTGGGGCTGCCCGGTCACCGAAGCCGACCCCGCCTGCCCTTGCTCGGACGCGAACTCGAGCTCGACGTGCTGGCCTCGGTGATCGACGCGGCCTTTGCCCGCCAACGCTCACACATCCTCCTGGTGTTGGGCGAGGCGGGCGTGGGCAAGACCCGGCTGGCCGAGGAGGTCGCCGCCTACGCGCGGGTCGAACACGGTGCTTTTGTGCTGTCGGGCCGCTGTGTGCCGTACGGCGAGGCCAATGCCTGGTTCCCGATCGCCGATGCCCTGCGGCAGCTGCTCGGCATCGAACCCGAGGACGATGCCGACGCCGTCCGGGCCATCATCGAACGACAGACCGTTTCCCATTCCGGCCCGGCCTCGAAGCCCCGCGCCGCCGAACAACGGGAGCGCACCATCGCCGGCTTGCTGCACCTGTTGGGCCTCGAGAGCCCGGTTGCGGCGATGGATTCCGGACGCCGCCAGGAAGAAGTCGGACGGGCGATTCGCGTGGTGCTCGAACTCGAAGCACAGAACCGGCCGGTGTTGTTTCGCTTCACCGATCTGCATTGGACCGACGATGTGGTCCTGCAGATGCTCGATGCGCTGACCCGGCGGCTCATGCACTATCCGGTCGTGATCCTGGCCACCGCTCGACACAGCTTGACCGACCGTTGGGTGCCGGCGTCGGGTCGGCACAACACGTTCACGACGACCCTCGATCCGTTGGGTGATGAAGCGGCCGGGCAGTTGCTCGATCTGCTGCTGCCCGAAGGCACGAGCGACGCCGAGCGCGAAACCCTGCTCGATCGCGGCGCGGGCAACCCGCTGTTCCTCGAAGAAATGGCGACCCTGGTCGCGAGCGGCCGGAGTGTCGGATCGGAATTGCCCAACAGCCTGCGCGGGCTGGTGGCGGCCCGTCTCGATCGGTTGTCGGCGCGCGAGCGCGAGATACTCGAAGACGCTTCTGTGCTCGGGGTGAGTGGTTCGGTCGTCGCGTTGGAGCGTATGGCGCAGGAGCAACGGGGCGCCGATTCGATCGATGCGCAGTTGCGCACGATGGCGGCCCACGGGTTGCTCGAGTTTCCTCGCACCGGACGCTGGCGCTTCCACAGCACGCTGGTACGCGACGTCGTGTACGGGCGGCTCACCAAGACCCAGCGGGCCCAGCGCCACTTCGGGTTGGCGAACTATCTCGAAACCAGAATGAGCGGTCGCGCCGATCCCGGCACCGTGGCCTTTCACTTCCGACAAGCCGCCGCGCTCGTCGACGAGTTGGGCCCGGTGCCCGGTGTCGCGGACGACGTGAGCGAACGAGCGCTCACCCACACCCAACGAGCGGCCAAGGCCGCATCGGGCCAGGAGGCCAACAGCGCGGCCGCCGCTCTCCTGAGTGAGGCCATCGAACTGGCTGGGCCGGATCACCCGGATCTCATCGAGCTGCGGTTGGCCCGCGCCGGTGCGCTGGTCGAGGCCCGCAAGCTCGACGCGGCGCGGGTCGATGTCGAAGCCGTCCTGCGGCTCGCTGATCCGAGTGAGCAGGCGGTTCTGGCGACGGAGGCCACGCTGCGGTTGGGGCAGATCGAGCAGTGGTCCGGCGAGACCGAAGCGGCCTCGGAGCTCTTTTCGGAGGCGATCGCCGGGTTCCGTGAACTCGACGAACCGGCGCTCGTGGTCGAGTCGATGCGCGCGATGGGGTTGAACTACTTGCTGGCGGGGCGCAGCGCGGAGGCCGAAGCCGCCGTCACCGATGCGCTGCACTGGTCGCTCGAGCACGACGACCGCCGGGGTGAGGCCTGGGCCCGCCAGAACCTGGCCTGGCTCTCGTTCGTTCGGGGCGACGCCGCTGAAGCCGAGGTTCGACTGAACGCGGCAATCGCGCTCTTCGATGAGCTCGACGACGAGGTCGGCCGCGATTGGTCGTCCGGGCTGATGGCGTTCGTGCGGATGCACCAGGGCCGTTTCGAAGAAGCGCGGGCGATGGCCGAGCAGACGCTCGCGAATGCCCGGGGCACCGGCGATCGTTGGGCCGAGGGCATGATGCGCACGCTGCTGGCCTCCACCCTGCTGTGGACCGGCCGCACCGACGCCGCGGTGCCCGAGGCGTCCGAGGCGTTGGCCATCTTTGCCGCGCTCGACGACGTGGTGGGCAGCACCCAGGCCGTCGCGGTCCTGGGCCGAGCGCTGATCCGGTCGGGTCAGGTGAGTGACGGTATGCGAATGCTGCGGGCCCACGCGGCCGAATTGGGCGACGACCGGTCCGGCCCCGGCCGCATGGCCCATGCGGCGGCCGCGATGGCGGCGATCAGCATCGGCGACCCGTCGGCGGCCATCGAACAACTGGGAGCCCTCGGCGAGAAGCCCGAATCCACCAGCGGCGTGATCGGCGAGACCGAACTCCTGGTGGCCCAAGGCCTGGCTCATCTGCAGCGGGGCTCTCCCTCGATCGCGATCGAAGCGCTGACGTTGGCCGTGCGGGTCGATCCCGATGTCGACAGTCCGCATGCGATGTCGGCCCTGGCCCTGGGGAACGCCGCGCTCGGCAATGCCGAACTCGTTGCCGAACTCCGGGAACGGGTCGAGCAGTCGGAACGGGCCACGTACCTCGACCGCCGGCGAGCCTTCGCCGCGTCGGGGTTCATCGCGGCCCGTGCGGGCGATCCCGGTGGGGTCGACCACTGGTTCGGCATGGCCGAGGACGAACTGGCGGCAACCGGTGATCAACTGGCCCGCGCCATGACGCTCCTGGGAGAAGCGATTGCTCGGGAGGCGCTCGGCGACCCGACGGCGGTCGGGCATGCGGCCGAGGCCGAGGCTCGTCTCGAACTCCTCGGTATCGACGCCATGGGCTGGCGCACCGCGTCGCGGCTGTGCGCCGGGCTCGATTCGCCGGTCGGCTAGCGCGATCAGGCGTAGTCGAGGGGCAGTGCGGTGGTGTGCTTGATCTCCTCCATCACGAACACGGTGCGGACGTCGTAGAGGTCGACGTCGCGGATCAGACGCTTGTAGAAGTCGTCGTAGGCGGCGATCGAGGGCGCGACGACCTTCAGCACGTAGTCGATCTCGCCGCTCGTGCGGTAGGCCTCGACGATCTCGGGGTGTTCTTCGATTCCGGCGACGAACTGGTCGAGCCAGCGCCGGCTGTGATCGTTGGTTCGGATTTGGACGAGGGCGACCATCGGCAGACCGACCGATTCAGCATCGACCAGCGCCACCCGACCCCGGAGCACGCCGCGCGCTTCCAGGTTCTGAATGCGGCGCCAACACGGTGTCGGGGTGAGGCCGACCTGCTCGGCGATCTCCCGGGTGGAGCGGTCCGCGTCGGTCTGCAACAGTTGCACGATTTGGCGATCGATATCGTCCATGCTGCAAGGATATGCCAGCTGGAGCTGTTTCAGCGCGAAGATGTGCTCAATCCAGGGCCATAGTGTGCAAGATTGGCCAAGAACCTCTACGGCCAAATCGGTACCATGGAGTTCTATGACGAACGAGTGCACCTGCCGTGGCCCCAAGCGATGGTTCTGCCAGCATCCGCACGACACGGGTGAGAGTTACGCCGAACATTTTCGGGTGGCGTTTGGTGTGTCCCGGCGCCTGGCCGGCGCGTCGTTCGCTGCGCTCGTGCACGCGTTCGCCCCCAATCTGCACACCACGACCGCGAGCGAACGCATCCACACGATGCACGACTGCCTCGAGGCGGGCGATCGCGAAGCCCTGATCGCCCGCAAGCCGCCCGTCGTTCGCTCCATCGACCAAGTCGCCTAGGGGAGCTGGTCGAAGAACCACTGCGCGCTGGGCTTGGGCCGACGATCGCGATCGAGAAGGCCGCGGGGCGCGCCGAACCCGGTGGCCGGCTCGTACCCGTCGATGCCGGGTTCGAAGAACGCACCGACCAGCGGCACACCGTCGTCGACCGCCTCGCGAACGAACCCCACCTGGGCGGTGAGCAGCTCGTGACGCCAGTCGTCATCGTCGGTCGCGACGCCGAGCAGGCTCACGGCGAGCGACCGGCCGGGGACGGCTTCGGCCACGCGATGGAGCAGTGGTGGCAGGGCTTCGGGGTGCGGGGCCAGGCCGGTGGCATCGGCGCGCGCGTCGGCGGGGTAGGGGCCGAACGAGCCGTCGGCGTCGATCGAGACCGGCGGGGCGAACTGCACGCCGATGAGG
>JABDJW010000160.1 GCA_013002375.1 Acidimicrobiales bacterium
CGGGAACCCAGACGACCGCCGTGACGGCGCCTCTCGCTCTGTTTGCTATGAACAACGACCGCAACCGATTCCTCCGTGGCGCCGTGGCCACCCTCGTCGCCCTCGGGGCGCTGTTGGCCTCGGCCGCGCCGGCCGGTGCGCAATACGGCGGGACCCCCGCCTTGGTCGTCAACCCGCCGGTCATCCTGCCCGGCGGTGAGATCAACGCAATCGGATCGGGCTGCGGCGCCGGTGAAACCGTCATCGGTCGGGTCGAGGTGGTCGATATTGCACTCGGATCAATCGTGGCCGACAGCAACGGCGACTTCGTTCTGGCCGACACCCCGGTCGACGCGCCCCCCGGTATCTACCCGGTCACCTTCACCTGCGAGCTGCTGGTGCTGGCCGCCGAACTCACCGTCGTCGACCCGGAGGACGCCGAGGAAGCGCTTCGCGCCATCGAGGCCCGCCGGGAACTCGAAGATGGGCTGGCCTTCACCGGCAGCGACCTGAGCGCCCTCCTGCCCAAGGTCGGAGCGGTGCTGATCACCCTCGGTGCGCTCTTCCTCGCCGCCGGTCGGCGCCGCCGCACCGACGCCTAAGGGCACAACACCACACCGGAGAGAAACGCGGGCCCCAGCCCTCACCTCGCCACCGCATGGGCCGATAGGACCATGTGACGCACGCGACCGACCAGACCAACCCGTCTCTCACCGCCCACTCGCCCGCCGACCTCGCCGCCATTGACGAAGCCGCCGCCGGACCGCTGGCCGACCAGCGGGTCGTCGTCATCGGCCAGGGCTACGTCGGCCTGCCGGTCGCCATGCGCGCCGTCGCGGTCGGGTTCGACGTGGTCGGCTACGACGTCGCCCACGAACGCATCGACGCCCTCGCGGCCGGTCGAAGCTACGTCGAAGACATCACTGCGGCTGAACTGCAGGCCGCCCTCGGCAGTGGGCGGTACCTCCCCACCACCCTCGACACGGACTGCAAGGACTTCGACTTCGCGGTCGTCTCGGTGCCGACGCCGCTTCGGGAGGGCGAACCGGATCTGTCCTACGTCGAAGCGGCCGCCCGCTCACTCGGTCGGTTTGTTCGTCCAGGCTGCACCGTCATTCTGGAATCGACGACCTACCCCGGAACCACCGAGGAGCTCTTCGGGCCACTGCTGGCCGAACACACCGGACTCACGCCGGGAAGCGATTTTGCGCTGGGCTACTCGCCGGAGCGCATCGACCCGGGCAACCGGACGCACAACCTGGTAAACACCCCCAAGGTAGTGTCCGGGGTCGACACCCACTCGCTCGAACGCGTCCAGTGGTTCTTCGATCAACTGTGTGACGACACGGTCGCCGTGCCGAGCCCGCGCGAGGCCGAACTCACCAAGCTGCTCGAGAACACGTTCCGCCACGTCAACATCGCGTTGGTGAACGAACTGGCCATGTTCGCCAACGATCTCGGGATCGACGTGTGGTCAGCCATCGACGCGGCTTCGACCAAGCCCTTTGGCTACATGCGGTTCACGCCGGGCCCCGGCGTCGGTGGCCACTGCCTTCCGATCGATCCGAGTTACCTGTCCTGGCAGGTGCGGCGATCGCTGGGTACGACGTTCCGCTTCGTCGAACTGGCCAACGACGTCAACAGCCACATGCCCGACTACGTCGTGCGGCGGGTGCAGGCCGCGTTCAACGACCGCTCCCTTCCGGTGAATGGTCAGAACATCCTGCTGCTCGGCCTGGCGTACAAGCGCAACACCAGCGACGCGCGGGAATCACCGTCGCTGGAGATTGCCGAGCAGCTGCGCCAGCTGGGCGCCAACGTGTGGGTGCACGACAACCATGTCGCCGACGAGCAACTCCCGGCCGGAAGCATCCGCCGGGATCTCACCGCCGAGGTGCTCGCCGCCGCCGACGGTGTCGTGATGCTCGTCGCCCACGACGACATCGACACCGATCTCGTCGCCCGCGAGGCGGACTGGGTGCTGGACTGCCAGGCCGTCCTGCCCGCCTGCGAGTCGGTCGAGTTGCTCTAACGGCCGTCCGAGCACGCAGGCGCTCCCGGCGGGTGTCAGACTCCCTCCATGCGAGTTGCGATCACCGGAGCCTCGGGCCTGATCGGCCGGGCCCTCACCACTGCCCTACACGAGCGCGGCGACGAGGTCGTCGAGTTGGTCCGACCGTCATCGACGGGCCGCTCGAACCCGACCGTCGAGTGGGACATCGAGGCCGGCACGATCGATGCAGCCGGGCTCGAGGGAATCGATGCCGTCGTGCATCTGGCCGGCGAGGGCATCGGCGAGCGGAAATGGAACCCGGCCCAAAAGGCCAGGATCCTCGAGTCGCGTACGAAGGGAACCCAGCTGCTCGCCAACGCCTTGGCCGGACTGGCTGCGAAGCCGAAGGTCTTTCTGAGCGGTTCGGCCATGGGCTACTACGGCGACTGCGGCGATACCCCGACCGACGAATCCGCAACGGCCGGCGACGACTTCCTCGCTGACGTGTGCGTGCAGTGGGAAGCCGCGGCCCAGCCGGCCGTCGACGCCGGCATCCGCACCGCGTTTCTTCGAACCGGCATCGTCTTGGACGCCGGCGGCGGGGCCCTCGGCGAGCAACTCCCGTTCGCCAAACTGGGCCTGGGCGGTCCGATCGGCGGCGGTGAGCAGTGGTGGAGCTGGATCTCCCAGACCGACCAGATCGCGGCGATCCTGTTCCTGCTCGACCACGATGTCGCCGGCCCGGTCAACCTGACCGCGCCGAACCCGGTGCAACAGGGGGCGTTCGCGAAAACGCTCGGGGCGGTCCTGCATCGGCCGGCGTTCCTCCCCACGCCCAAACCCGCCATCTACCTGAAGCTCGGCAAGGAACTCGCCCACGCATTGCTCTTCACCAGCGCGCGCGTGCTACCAACGGTGTTGACCGACGCCGGGTTCACGTTCACCCACAGCACGCTCGAACCGGCCCTACGCGACATCCTGGGGAAGCCCGACCATGAGTGAGCAATCCGTTTCCGTCAGCCGCACGATCGCCGCGCCGGCCGCGACCCTGTTCGCCATCGTGGCCAGCCCGGCCGGCCACGCGGCCATGGACGGTTCGGGCACGGTGCAACAACCACGCCCGGGTCAGCCGACCCGGCTCCAGCTCGGCGACAAGTTCGGCATGGACATGAAGTACGGCATGCCCTACCGCATCAAGAACACCGTCGTCGAGTACGAAGAGAACAAGCTCATCGCCTGGCAGCACCTCGGTCGGCACCGGTGGCGCTTCGAGTTCGACGAGACCGATGGCCAGACCACCGTCACCGAGACCTTCGACTGGTCGACCTCGCTCCTGCCCAAGGCGATCGAGCTGGCCGGGTACCCCAAGAAACACCCGCCCTCGATGGAGAAGACGCTCGAGCGGCTCGAACAACTCGCGTTGGACGGCTGGACCCCTCCGGAATAGACCGGCCCGGCTGCCGACCGGGCCG
>JABDJW010000174.1 GCA_013002375.1 Acidimicrobiales bacterium
GGTCGGTATCGAGCAAGGCCCGAGACTCGCTCGGCATCGCGTCCCGGATGGCGTCGATCGGCGGCGCAGATGCCACCGGCGACCGCAACAAGAGGCGGCGGCCGACGCGGCGACTCCAGGCCGGCACCCACGCCGGAGGCCGCGAAAATCCACGGTCGACCAGGGCTCGGGCCAGCGGGCTGTAGGCGGGCAGATCCGAGGCGACGTTGGCCGACTCGGTTGGTGGTGGCCGCCACTCGAGGCCGACCGCAGCCAAGACCGAACGCCACCCGGTTGCGAGGTCGGCCTGATCGATGAAGACCATCCGGTCTGGATCGAGCCGCTGAAGCCATGGCTCGAGGCAGTTGCGGTACCGACTGGCCTGCACGTACGGCGAGTCGGCCGTCAACTCGGCGGCGGCCGCATCGAGATCCACCGCCACCCTCCCCCGCCGAACCTGATGACGGAGATGCGACACCGCCCGCTCAACCGGATCGCGATACAACACGGCGACGGGCGCGTCGATGGCAAGCTCGACGAAGCGGGTCGCGGCCCGCTCGGTGAACTCCGGCGACAGGTAGGACGGACTGACGTCGAGCAACAACTCGCCGCCGCCCGCGCCCAGCAGCTCCGCATAACGCGACGGCCCCTGACGCCACAGGTCGTCATGCGCCAGGAAGTTCGTCTCCTTGCTACCCGTCGAGCTGAACTCGGGCTGTGCGGCCAACCAGGTGTACATCGTGGTGGTCGCACATTTCATGAATCCGGCCACCACCAACGCCGGGCTGTCGCCCAACGTCACTCGGGCCCGACGGTCAGCAGGTCGAGCAATGCCGCCCAGCACGCCTCGAGCGATGCCCGATCCAGCCGCTCCGCCCGGGTGTGGGCCAGCGTTGCGTCGCCGGGACCGAGGTTGATTGCCGGGATGCCTCGCTCGCTGAAGAAGGCGACATCGGTCCAGCCCAGCTTGGCCCGCACCTCGATGTTGTTGCGGGCCACGAGCCCGGCGAACACGGGATGATCGAGTCCGGGCCGAGCTCCGGGCGAGAGATCCTCGATTTCGAATGAGTCGCCCGGTTCGAGATAGGGCTCGACGATGGCGCGCACATGCGCGACGGCGTCATCGGCCGACCGATCGGGGGCGAAGCGGTGGTTGAGCTTGAGCGTGGCCACATCGGGCACGACGTTGCCGGCGACTCCCCCCTCGACGAACACCGCCTGCAGTCCCTCGTGGTAGCGGCAACCGTCGACCACGGGCTGCCGGGGCTCGTAGGCCGCAATGGTTCGCAGGACGTCGCCGAGCCGGTGGACGGCATTGCGACCCATCCAGCCCCGAGCGGTGTGGGCTCGGGCACCGGTGAAGGTGATGACCACCCGCAGGGTCCCCTGGCAGCCGGCCTCGATCGCGGCCGACGTCGGTTCGCCCAGCACGGCGAGATCGGCCTCGAGCAGGTCGGGCCGCTCGTGGAAAAGTTCGCGGAGGCCGTTGTGCTCGACCGCGACCTCCTCGCGGGCGTAGAAGACGTACGTCACGTCGTGGACCGGTTCGGCCACCGTTCGGGCCAAGTGCAACATGACGGCCAACCCACCCTTCATGTCGGCCGAACCGAGGCCGTGCAACGTGTCCCCCTCGATGCGGGCAGTGGCGTTGTCGTTGACCGGAACGGTGTCGAGGTGCCCTCCGAGCACGATGCGGGTGCCGCGGCCGAGGGTCGTGCGGGCGACGACGTTGTCGCCGACCCGATCGACGGAGAGATGCGGCACCGCCCGGAGTTCGGCCTCGACCCAATCGGCGAAGGCGCCCTCGGCGAACGACACCGACGGAAAATCGACGAGCTCGGCGGTCATCGCCAACAGGTCAGTCATCGGTTCAACCCTAGCGAACCGCGCCCGCGATCAGAGCCGACTTCGGGCCAGCCGGAGTTGCTCCATCGGTGCGACCAGGGCGACCCGGACATGGCCGGCGCCGGCCTCGCCGTAGAATTCGCCGGGGCTCACGACGACACCGGTTCGCTCGGCCAACTCCGCGGTCAAGGCCCAGGCATCGCCCCCGGGAGCAGCGACCCACAAATAGAACCCGCCCTGGGGCATCTCGGCCGGCGCGCCAGCCGCGGCCATGAGCTCGCAGCCGAACTCGAGTCGCTCCCGATACCGCTGCCGCTGTTCGTCGACATGGGCGTCGTCGTCGAGGGCGACCACCGACGCGGCTTGCACCGGGCCGGGCTGCATGAAGCCGCCGTGCTTGCGGACTTCACGCAGGTAGTGGACCAGCTCGACGTCACCGGCATAGAACGACGATCGCGCGCCGGCCCAATTCGACCGCTTCGACAACGAGTGGAGGGCCAAGACGCCCTCGGTGCCGTGCTGCAGAATCGACCGGGGCGGGCCGGCCCACGTGAACTCGATGTAGCACTCGTCGCTCACCACCGGAACGGCGTTGGCCCGACCCCACGCGGCCGCCTGACCGAGATCGTCGAGGGATCCCGCCGGATTGGCCGGCGTGTTGACCCACAGCACCAAGGCCCGCGCCGCGTCGGACGGATCGATGGCCTCGAGATCGATCGTCCAGTCGGGACGAACCGGCACCGGCACCGCCCGGCAGCCGCCCAAAGTGGCCCCCATCGCGTAGGACGGGTAGCTCACCGCGGGGTACAGCACGGTGTCGCGGTCCGGCGAACGCAACCGCAGGTAGTTCGGCAGGCCGGCGACAAACTCCTTGGAACCGACGGCCGCGGCGACTTCGTCGGCGGCGGAGACCGTCACGCCGACGCGCCGCTCGTACCACCGAGCCGCAGCCTCGCGATAGGCGACGCTCCCGATCGAGGGCGGATAGCCGCGCTCGGAGGCCGAGTTGGCCAGCATGGCCACGGCCGCCGGGGGCGGCGGATCGCTCGGCGCACCGATCGACAGGTTGATGGCTCCACCCTCATGGCGCTCAGCCGCCTGCAGGATGGGCTGAAGCCGATCGTAGGGATAGGGCGGAGGAACAAAGCCAGTCATCCTTACCACCCTACGGGCACGCGCCCGAGCGTCCGGCCGGCTAGATCTCGAGCGGGCAGCTCTGATGCGGATCGAGGACCTGCGTCATGCGGCCGAGACCGAGGAACGAGGCCAGCAACACGGTGAGATCCATGATCTCGTCATCGGCCCAGTGGGTCCGAAGCCGGGCCCAGAAGTCATCGTCCATGGCCAGGTGGTCTTGGCCGAACAAGTCGGCGTACTCGATGGCGACCCGCTCGCGATCGGAGAACCGATCACTGGTGCGCCAGTCGGCTACTTCGGCGTAGTCCTGCTCGCTCAGCCCTTGCTGCGCCAACGACGCAGCTCGAGTATCGAGTCAAACCGGGCACGCGTTGATCTGCGCGATGCGCATCCGCACCAGCTCGCGTTCGCGCACCGCGACCTGGCTGTGCTCGTAGACCTTGCCGCTGAAGGTGGCCGCCGCCATTCCCATGGTGGGGTTCACCGACCACATGCGGATCAGTTCGTCACCATCGCCGTCGGGTATGTCGATTCGAGCCATGGCCTCGACGTTACTGAACCGGCGCCTCGTCGACCACCCATTCGGCCAGGCGCGATCGCGAGTCGGGCTCGAGCCGAGCCCGCAGCCGCATGCCGGTTTCTTCCGCCGCTTCGACCAACACCTGCCCCTCGCGGTGCACCTGAGCCAGCACGTCGCCGCGGGCGAACGGCACGAAGAGCTCGGTCATGATCGTCATGGCCCGAAGCCGATCGCCGACCGCCAACAACAGCTTCTCGACACCGACGCCGGAATGGGCCGACAGCGCCACCGCCCCTTCGGTCCGATCGGCCCACCGCTGGGCGCGATCGCTCAGATCGAGCTTGTTGAAGGCGATGAGTTCGGGCACGTCGCCTGCGCCGATCTCGACCAGCACCTTGCGCACGGCATCCATGTCACCCTGAGGGTCGGGGCCCGAACCATCGACCACATGCACCAACAGATCGGCATCGATCACGACATCGAGCGTCGAACGGAACGCCTCGACCAACTGGTGGGGCAACTTGCGGACGAAACCGACGGTGTCGGTGGCGAACACCATTTCACCGCCGGGCAGCTGCAGTCGACGGGTCGTCGCGTCGAGCGTGGCGAACAGGCGATCCTCGACCAGGACGCCGGCGTTGGTCAGCCGGTTGAGCAGCGTGGACTTACCGGCGTTGGTGTACCCGACCAGCGCGATCGAGCGGTTGGCGGTCGTGCGCCGCCTCTTCGATTGCGTCGAGCGGGTCTTCTGCACCTTGCGCAACTGATCCTGCAGCTTGTGCATTCGGCGCACGATGCGGCGGCGATCGACCTCGAGCTGGGTTTCGCCCGGGCCTCGGGTACCGATCCCGCCCCCTTGCTGGCTGAGCTTCTTTCCCATGCCCCGCAAGCGCGGCAGCATGTACTGCAGTTGGGCCAATTCGACCTGTGCCTTGCCCTCCGGCGAGCTGGCGTTCTGGGCAAAGATGTCGAGGATGACCGCCGTTCGGTCGAGCGCGGAACGCTTCAGCGTGCGCTCGAGATTGAACTGCTGAGCCGGCGAGAGCTCGTCGTCGAACACGACGGTGTCCGCATCGAAGTGATCCGAGGTCGCCTTGACTTCGTCTACCTTGCCCTTGCCGATGAACGTGGCGGGATCCGGCGCCCGACGGCGCTGCTCGATTCGGGCGACCGGGTCGGCGCCCGCGGTATCGACCAGAAGTTCGAGTTCGTCGAGCCCGGCCGCAGTGTCCTCGTCGGTCTCGCCATCGAGGGTGACGCCGACGACCACGATCTTCTCCCGGAAGGTGCGCTCGATGAGACCGCCGGTTTCGCCGCCGAACTCGCCGAAGCCACCGCGGTGGCTGTCCGTGCCGGTCTGCTCGCCCTCGGACGCGCGGCCACCGCGTGGGTGGTCGGGTTGCTCAGCCATTGGGCACCTCGATGATGGCGACGAATTCGGCCGGCCCGGTCAACACGACACCATCGGCCTCTAACGCGACCGTGGCCGAACCTCCGGGCATGACAACCTCGACCGGCGCCGAGACCAAATCCTGATCGACGGCCAACTTGGCGGCCACCGATGCCCCACTGCCACAGGCCCGGGTGATGCCGGCGCCCCGCTCCCACACCCGTAGCGAGATCGCGTTGGGTCCAGTCGGTGCAATCACATGCACGTTGATGCCGCCCAGGACCGACTCCACCGCGGCCCCGAACGTGGGCAGATCGATGGCGCCCGGGTCGTCGACCGGGAAGACGATATGGGGATTCCCGATGTCGCCGGTCGCCCACGAGCCGGGGGCGATCGCAGCGGTCGACCCACCAGCCGCCCCGACCAGCTCGAGGAGATCGTCGGGCACGGCAATGCCATCGTGTACGGCGCCCATTTCGACACTGGCCTGCACGACGGTTGCACTGCCGGCGGACGAAACGACGATCCGGCGGTCGCCGACCGGGGTCTCGGCAATCACCGTCAACTCGTCCGCACCCCGGTGCATCGCGACCGCCTGACCGAAGCAACGCAGGCCGTTCCCCGAGACCTCAGCCGGTGAACCATCGCTGTTGAAGAGGCGAAACGCGTACCGGATCGCGCCGTCGTCGGCGGGGCGTTCGATACCGAGAATCAGCCCGTCGGCCCCCACCCCGGTCGCGCGGTCGCACAGGCGTTGGGCCAGCATCGGGGCGCCCAGGGGGAGCCCATCGACCAGGGCGATGAGGAAGTCATTACCCAATCCGTGGTGTTTGGTCAGCCGCAGCGGTTCGTCGAGTTGGAAGGAGGTCATCTCCAAGCATTGTGGCAGCCCCCGCCGCGAAAGCCCCCGGGTTTACTGCCCCTGACCCAGCTGCAGCATCAGTTCCGGAAAAGTCATCCCGCAGAATTCTTGCGTGAACAGATTCGGATCATCGCCCAGCTCCTCGAAGTCGCCGAGTTCGTCGACCAGGCATTCCGCGGTCTCGGCATCCACACCGAGGATCTGCTCGTAGAACTGGGCTGGTGTCATGTTTTCCAGATCCGCGATAGCGCCCGGATCGAGCGTTGGGGGGTTGGCGCCAGGCTGCTCTGGGTCGACCCCGCCGAACCCGCTGTCGATCCCGCATTCCTCTTCGAGGTAGCGGTCGATGTCCTCGCTGGCTTGGAGGAACTCCTCCGATTCCAGCTCGGCCAGCAGCTCCTCGTTGGCCGGATCCATGATGTTGAAGTCCTCGTCGGTGATCGTGTCGCGCATCTTCTTGAACGTGTCCCGCACGACCTCGAACGAACCCTTGATCTCGCGCGGTGCACGATCGATGGTCTGGTTGATCAGCGAGAGCAGGCTGTCGAAATACTCGTCGCTGAAGAACGAGAACCCCTCGAGCGGGTCGTTCTCGTCGAACTCGATCATCGTGTCGCAGAAATCGCCGCCCCCGAAGCTGGGCGGCTCCGGCGGCGGATCGGGGGATTCGCCACCGTCGTTCGTGTCGGAGTTGCCGTCGGCGACGCCGGTCGCGCCGTCCGCGTTTTCGTCGTCGGACGAACCACAGGCGCCGAGCACGAGCACCAGCACGATCATCAGGGCCAGGCCGCGTCGCCAGACCCCATCGCGGCGCTCGCCGAATTCAAACACTCCGTGCTGCATGGGCACCTTCCCACCTTCCGTTCGGTCGGCATCCAGCGTAGACCACCGCAGGGTTCAAGCTGACCCGTCCCACCAGGTACGGACGGTCGCTACGGGATCGGGCTCGACGTCGATATCGACCCATCGGATGCGGGGATCGCGCCGAAACCACCGCTCTTGCCGCCGGGCGAATCGCCGGGTGCGGGTGGCGGCGTCGGTCAACGCCACCGACAGCGGAACGCCATGTTCGACATGTCCGAGCAGCTCGCGATAGCCGAGGGCCTGGCGAGCGGTCGACGACAGGCCTTCGGGGTGCGAGACCAGGGCCCGTACCTCGTCGAGAAATCCGGCCGCCATCTGCCGTTCGTAGCGCGCCGCGATCCGCTGATCGAGCTGAGGGCGGGGGCGGCGCAGCCCGACCAACATGGTGTCGACCTCGGGATAGGCCGCCACGCCCGGCCCGAACGACGAGAACGGCTGACCCGACCCGACACAGACCTCGAGGGCGCGAATCACCCTCCGCCGGTTGCTCGGCTCCATACGGGACGCGGCCAACCCATCGAGTTCACCCAGGCGCGCGTGGAGCGCCGCGGTGTCGGGGTCGGCCTCCAACTCGGCTCGCACCTCGGGATACTGCCCGGGCAGCTCGAACCGATCGACGACCGCCTGTACGTAGAGGCCGGTTCCGCCGACCAACAGCGCCCGGTTACCCCGCGCCTCGATCGCAGCCACCGCCTCATCGAAAGCGGCTCGAAACTCGGCCAACGAAAAATCGTCCCATGGGTCGACGAGGTCGATGAGGTGGTGCGGGATCTCGGCCTGCTCGGCCCGGTTCGGCTTGGCCGTACCGATGTCCATACCCCGGTAGACCTGCATCGAGTCGATGCTCACCAATTCGATCGAGCCCAGCTCGCGAGCCAAGGCCAGCGCCAGGTTGGATTTGCCGGTCGCGGTCGCCCCCACGATGGCCACGGCGCCCATGACTACCGCATCCCCAGGACGAGTGGGCTCACCATGGCTAGTGGGGTGCGGGTGTTTCGACGCCGGCCGCCGTGACGGGGATGTGGGTGCGATAGCGCGGCACCGCAACCACTTCGCGGAATTCGCCCATCAGGTAGTGGGCCGCCGCGTCGACGACGACGACATCGGCCTGGGTGCCGGGTTTCAGCGGTTGGGGCGCGGTGAAGTGCACGAGCTTGTTCTGTCGGGTGCGGCCGCTGGTGACGGACGGGTCACGCTTGCTCGGCCCTTCGACGACGACCCGTTCGCGGCGCCCGATGCGGGCCTGGTGTTTGGCGCGGGCCGATCGTTCGACCACGGTGCGGAGACGCTCGTACCGGTCGTTGGTGGTGGCGGGATCGACGTAGCGGTCGACCATGTCGGCCGCTTCGGTTCCGGGCCGGGGCGAATACTGGAAGGTGTACGCGTAGTCGTATTCGGCGGCCGCCGCGACCTCCAGCGTGGCCTCGAAATCGTCCTCGGTTTCGCCGGGGAAGCCAACGATGATGTCGGTGCTGACCGCGAGGTCGGGCACGCCGGCCACCGCGGCATCGAGCCGTTCGAGGTACCGCGCCGCGGTGTAGCCGCGGTGCATGGCGGCCAGGATGCGATCGCTGCCCGACTGCAATGGCAGATGCAAGTGCTCGCAGACCGCAACGGTCTCGGCCATCGCAGCAATCGTCTCGGGGCGAAGATCCTTGGGATGGGGGCTGGTGTAGCGAACCCGCTCGATGCCGTCGATCGACCCGACCGCCCGCAAGAGGTCGGCGAACAGTGGGCGCGGCCGGCGTCGCTCGTCGATGGCCCAGGCCTCGCCCGCCTCGTAGGTGTCGGCCGGGCCGGCGTCGATCGTGCGGAGCCGGGTCGTGAGGTCCCGCCCGTAGCTGTTGACGTTTTGGCCGAGCAGGGTCACTTCGAGCACGCCCGCGGCGGCAAGTCGTTCGACCTCCGCGACCAGTTCGCCGAAGGGTCGACTGATCTCGGGGCCGCGCACGGCAGGCACGATGCAGAAGGCGCAGTTGTTGTCACAGCCGATCTGGATGGTGACCCATGAGGCGTACGGAAGGTCGCGTTTGGCCGGAAGCGCAGTCGGGAACGAGGCCAGGTAGTCGGCCGCCGTTTCCTCGAGGATCTCCAGGATCGGCCCGTGCTCACGGGCCTCGGCCATGAGCTCGGCGGCGCGATGCACGTTGTGGGTGCCGAACACCACGTCGACATGGCCGGCTCTTTCTTGGATCAGCTCGCGATCCTTCTGGGCCAGACAACCACCCACCACGATCTGGAGATCGGGGCGATCATCCTTCAGCGACTTCAGGTAGCCGAGCGTGCCGTACAGCTTGTTGTCGGCGTTCTCACGAATGCAGCAGGTGTTGAGCACGATCACATCGGCATCGTCGGTGCCCTCGGCCGGCACCATGCCGTCGCCTTCGAGCAGGCCGGCGATGCGCTCCGAATCGTGTTCGTTCATCTGACACCCGTAGGTGCGAATCAGGTACCGCTGAGCCACCCCGCCAGCGTAGAGTCTTTGCCATGACGAGCCTCGCCGAACACAAGTACCTGTCCTTCACCACGTTCCGAAAGAACGGCGAAGCCAAGGCGCTACCGGTCTGGATCGTCGACTCGGGCGACGGCACCCTCGGGTTCACCACCGGGAAGAACTCCTGGAAGGTCAAGCGGCTGGCCAACGACAGTCGGTGCGAGCTCCAGCCGTGCAATGCGCGCGGGGTCGTCACCGAAGGAGCGGCGGTGGCCACCGGTACCGCTCGCATGGTCGAGGGCGCCGAGTACGCCAAGATCGACGAATTGGTGGCCCAGAAGTACGGATTTCAGCGCAAACTGATCAAGGCGATGAGCAAGGTCGGCGCTCTCTTCGGCAGCGAGCGTGAAGCAGCCAACTGCGCCATCGTCGTGACCCTCGACTAGATGGCCGCCGAACTGTCGGCCGACGATTTCGACCACGTCGTCGACGAGGCCCTCGAAGAG
>JABDJW010000175.1 GCA_013002375.1 Acidimicrobiales bacterium
ACGTAGAGCTCGGTGATCTTGGCGTTGGTGACGGTGCCATCGCCCTGGCACCAGGCCACGGTCTGGCCCTTTTTGATCGTGCCCTGCATCACCCGGCACATGGCCAGGCGGCCGACGTAGGCCGACGCGTCGAGGTTGGTGACCCAACACTGCAGCGGGTGCTCCGGGTCGTGGGTCGGCGCGGGGATGGTGTCGATCAGGGTCTCGAACAGCGGGCTGAGATCGGTGCCGGGCTCGGCCAGATCGAGGGTGGCGTGGCCCTCGCGGGCGTTGGTGTACACGATCGGGAAATCGATCTGATGCTCGTCAGCGTCGACATCGAGGAACAGATCCTCGACCTCGTGCACGACCTCGTCGATGCGGGCGTCGGGCCGATCGATCTTGTTGATCACCAGCACCACCGGCAGGTTGGCGGCCAGGGCCTTGCGCAGCACGAAACGAGTCTGCGGCAGCGGACCCTCGCTGGAATCGACCAGCAACAACACGCCGTCGACCATGGTGAGCGCCCGTTCGACCTCGCCGCCGAAATCGGCGTGACCCGGGGTGTCGACGACATTGATCTTGGTGCTGCTTCCATCCTTGGCCCCGTTTCTGGCCCACCGCACTGCGGTGTTCTTGGCCAGGATGGTGATGCCCTTCTCGCGCTCGAGATCCATCGAGTCCATCACCCGGTCGGCGGCCGCTTCGTGCGAGCCGAAGGCACCGGCTTGGGTCAACATGGCATCGACGAGGGTGGTCTTGCCGTGGTCGACGTGGGCGATGATGGCCACGTTCCGCAGATCGTCGCGGGTGGCGGAGTTTCCTGGTTGGGCGCGAGCCGGGGAATCGGCGTCGGCGCGCGCGGAGAGAGAGGTTTCGCTGGGGGGCACCTGCCCAGGCTACGCCGCGAACCCCAGAACCGTCTCCCGGAGATTTCCCTCGGGCCTGATCGGACCGCGATAGTGACAGGCATGGCAGACCTCGAGCGCAAGCCCAAGGCCGGTATCACGATGCCCGCCGCCGGCCCCCGCAACCGGTACCTGGCCGACAGCGTGTATCCCATCGCCCACGGCCGCTGCGATCAGCAGGACAACGACGTCGCAATCGGCCCCACCGGCCCGACCGAGACGCTGGCCGAGGCCGATATGACCTACGCCCCGGTCGGTGCCGGCCACTTCGGGTCGGCCATCTCGTCGCCCTACCCCGACGGCAAACGGGTGATCTGGAGCAACGGCCGCGAGCAGATCTGCAAGCTCGACTACGACACGATGGAGATCCTGGCCACCCTGCCGGTGCCGGGTTACACGGTGACCCCCACCGCCGACTTCGAGGCGGCCATCGACACGCTCGATGCCAGCGAGGGCGACGATGCCATCAACCACGCGCTGGGCCTGGCCCTCACCTATCTTCAGGGCATCGACGGCGTGTATTTCGTGCTCGATGCCGACAATACGTTGTTCTTGGGCGGCCGCGAGGCGGTCTCGGCCTTCGCCGACGACTTCACCGACCGCCACTCCCCCATCGTCGAACGGGGCCGGTGGGAGAAACCACCCGAGGTCACCGGCCACTTCGCCGGCGCGGGCATGACCTTCGACGGCCGACTGGTGATGTCGACCGACCACGGCTGGCTGGTGTGCCTCGACCGCGACTTCAACGAGTACGTCGCGATCCAGATCACCGGCGCCGAGCACGAAGCCCAGGCCTGGACCGAGAAGATGCTCGCCGAGCGGGGTAACGGCGGCTACGGGTGGGTGCGCACCAGCATCTGCACCGAGGATCTCGGCGACGGCCGCACCGCCGTGTACCTGTCGAGCCGCGACCACACCCACAAGATCATCTGGACCGGCTCCGAGCTCTCGACCAACGAGGCCGACGGCGCCTGGGTGGCCCAGTACTCGAACAGCGCCGGCTACGGCTCGGGCACGACGCCATGCCTGATGGGCTTCGGCGACGAGGACAAGTTCGTGGTGATCGGCGACGGCGACGAGGTGGTCAACATCACCCTGCTGTGGCGCGACGAGATCCCCGATGACTGGGAGCAACTGCCCAACGCACCATCGCGCCGCATCGCGGGCATGGGCCCGGCCAACATGGGCAATCCCGACCTCGCCGCCATTCAGACGGAGCAGTCGATCACCGTCAGCGGGTACGGCGCCTTGACGGTGAACAACGAACCGGCCACGATCCCCGACGGCTACCCACCCCAGGGCGCCCGGCTTTTCGTCGGGTTCCTCGGCGCCAAGCCCGAGTACACGCCCCACGGACTGCACAAGTACGAGTGGGATCCCGAGGCTGGCCAGTTCCGCGAAGCCTGGGTCAACACCGAGGTGTCATCGCCGAACGCGGTGCCCTACGTCAGCCAGGGCGCCGACCTGGTGTACACCTGCGGCGCCCGGGACGGGAAGTGGACGATCGAGGCCCTCGACTGGACCACCGGCGAGGCCGCGTTTCACTACGTGCTGGGCGGCAACAAGTACAACTCGATGTTCGCCGGCGTGACGCTCGACGAGGAGGGCCGGGTGCTGATGGGCACGATGTTCGGCAAGGTCCGCATCGAGCGGTAGCGAGACATGGACGCCGCGCGCTACGCGAAGATCAGCACCATGGCGAGAACCGCCGGGGTGAGGAACAGGCCGAACGGCACCATGGCCTCGGGACGCATCGACCGCCGGGCGATCAGTACGCCGGCTACGACGCCGAGCGTGGCAAACGCAACGGCGAAGCCGACCGCAGCGGCCGTCCAACCGACCCAGCCGAGCGTGAGGCCGGCGAAGGAACCGAGCAGAACTTCGTTTCGTTCCAGTCCCGGCGGATAGAGCAAATGCAGCACGTGCAGCGCAATCCATGCACCTACGGCAATGACGGCAGCCCGGAAGAACCGCTCCGGATCATC
>JABDJW010000016.1 GCA_013002375.1 Acidimicrobiales bacterium
GCGCCGAACTCGTCAATGGCCCCAAGGTCGTCGTGTCGACGGCCGCCGTAGGTCGATTCCATCACCACGACGTCGGCGTGATCCGGGGGAGCGGGCGGGGTGAGGATCGGGTGGTGGGGCCGGCCGAGGTCGCCGCTGAAGAGCACCCGCCGCCCGTACTTCACGAGATCGACGGTGACGGTGGCCGAACCGAGGATGTGCCCCGCCGGCTTGAGCGTGATCGTGATGTCGTCCCGGACGGATGTAGGCTGGTGGAACTCGATGGGCTGCACTTGCTTCAGCGCATCGCGGGCCTCGGATTCGGTGTAGAGCGGCAGCGCAGGATCATGCTTCGAGTAGCCCTTCCGGTTGGCGTAGCGGGCCTCTTCCTCCTGCAGGTGGCCGCTGTCGGGCAACACGATTCGAGCGAGATCGGCGGTGCCCGTCGTGCAGTACACGCGGCCCCGGAAGCCGAGTTTGTGCAGCCGGGGCAGGTACCCGATGTGGTCGATGTGGGAGTGGGTCACCACGATGGCGTCGATCGTGGCCGGGTCGAGAGGGAACTGCTCCCAGTTGCGCAGTCGGAGCTTCTTGAGCCCCTGGAACAGACCGCACTCGATCATCACCTTCGACTGCGGGGTCTCGATCAGAAAGCGGCTGCCGGTCACGGTTCCGGTGCCACCGAGGAAGCTCAGAATCGGCTCGTCAGGCCGGCGCCGGTCAGCGGTCATCGGGCGATCCTCGAGGCTCGGTACCAGGCGTCGAGCACGTGCTCGAGATCGGGTGGCGCGTACGACCGAAGCATCGCTACGGGCCCGACGTTTCGAACGGGTAGCGGACACCGACTTGGCGGCGGACCTCGTCGCACGTCTCGGCCAAACGAACCGATTCGCGAAGCGGCATGACCGGGCTCTCGGTCTGGCCCGCGGCGACGCACGCCATGACCTCCTCGGTTTGGTATTCGAAGCCGCTGGCCCGGTGCGGGGCCGTGACCGTCTCCGGTTCTGCGTCGCCGACATGGAGGGTCGCCGATTCGGAGCGCCAGAACTCGGGGATCACGATGTGACCTTCCGTGCCCCGGATGAGGGCCTGGTTCGTCATGGTGGTTCGAACCGCGCAGCTCAGCTCGGCCAGCTGGCCGCCGGGATAGCGCGCCGCCATCACGACGTGCTCATCGACGCCGGTGCGGCCCACGGTGCCGGTGGCGGCGATGGTCTCCGGCGCCGCCCCGAACAACCACTGGGCCAGACCGATCGGGTAGACGCCGACATCGAGTACGCCGCCGCCGGCCAGATCCGGGGAGAACAGTCGGTGTTCGGGATCGAACGGGGCGCGAAATCCAAAGGACGCCGAAAGCTGTTGCACCTCACCGATCCGGCCGTCGTCGATCCAGCTGCGCACGGTCGTGTAGATCGGCAGGAACCAGGTCCACATCGCCTCCATGGTGAACACGCCGGTCGACGCGGCCTGTTCGGCCAGTCGCGTCGTGTCGGCCGCGGTCGGGGTCATGGGCTTTTCGACCAGGACCGGTATGCCGGCGTCGAGGCAGGGCCCGGCCGGTGCGAAGTGGGCGGTGTGCGGGGTGCAGATGTACACGCCGTCGATGCCCCCGGCGTCGAGGAGATCCGCGATCGACCCGTAGGCCGCACCGATGTTGTTCTTGGCGGCGTAGGCCGAGGCCCGTCCCAGGTCGCGGCCGGCGACCGCCACGACCTCGGCATCGTCGATGACATCGACCGCGGCCCGAAAGGCGTGGGAGATCTTGCCGTGCCCGAACACGCCCCAGCGGAAGGTCATCGGGTCTGGCCCTCGACGCCGACTTCGTCGAGCACATCGGCTTCGTCGTTGTGGCTGTGGGTGAAGCCGAGTTCTCGCTCGATCTTGACCGTGGAATCGGGCCGGAAGGCGAGGATGTAGGCCCGGCGGAACCCGGCGGTGGTGTTGCCACCCGACCCATGCAGAACCCGCTCGTCATGGACCGTGACGTCGCCGCGGCTGATCGGTACGGTGACCGGCTGGTCGGTCTCGAGCAGCGTCGTGCCCAGCGCATGCGATTCGCCCCGGTCGCCGAACTGCGGTTCGTGGGGGCGGAGCTCGGGTTCGTGAATCGTCTCGGGGACGAAGCGCATGCAGCCGTTGTCGACCGTTGCATCGTCGATGGCCAGCCACAAGGTGGCGGTGCGGGTATCGGGTGTGTCCGGCCAGTAGGCCATGTCCTGATGCCAGGCGAAGACCGCATCGTCCTTGTATGGCTGCTTGGCCAGCAGCTGGTCGTAGTCGATGACCATGCCGTCGCCGTGCAGTTGGCGGGCGACCGATGCGGCTCGGCGCTCGAAGATGTTGCCCTGCCATGGCGGGTAGTAGCGGCGAGGCAGCATCACGTTGATGATCGAGAAGTCCTCGGGCTGGCGGCCGTAATCACCGGCCATGTCGCAGTAGTCCTTGCCCGGTACTTCGATGTCGCGCCGAAGGAAGCGGTCGTAGACCGTCTCGAGTGCGTCGACCTCAGCCGGGGTGAGTAGGCCCCTCAGGTGCACGTACCCCTTGTCGGCGAAGTGTTGCTTCTCTACCTCGGAGACCCGGTAGGTGTCGCCGGAGATACGGTTCGGCACGGCTGAGTCTCCTGACTCCAACTGGTACAGCACTGCTCTCCAGCATCGCCGCTCGTCGGGTCGTACCGGAAATCCTTTCGGTGCGACCAGGGCGGTCGGGTTCGACAGGGAGCGCTCAACTGGCGAAGCTCCTGGGAGCCTTTCGAGAAGTCTGAGGAGATTGTGGAATACACGAACGAGGTCAACCCGACCGACCCGGCCCGGTTCGAGGAGATGATGCAGCCCGGGCCCGACGGCCCGATCTACATGGTCAACCTGCTCAAGTTCAAGGACAAGGCCGAGTACGAGGACGGGCGCGAGACCGATCTGACCGGCCGGCAGGCGTACGAGCTGTACGGCCAGGCGGTCGCGCACGTTCTGCCCAACCACGGCGCGAAGTTCGTGTTCGCCGGCGACGTCACGTTCCTGATGCTCGGACAGGTCGAGGAGCTCTGGGACGAGATCGCCATCGTCAGCTATCCGTCGCGGGCCGATCTGGTCGCCATGTCGAACTCGGAGGTATGGCAGGAGGCCAGCGTGCACCGCACCGCGGGGCTGGCCGGCCAGCTGAACATCGAAACGGTCGCGGCCGGCTTCATGCAGAACCGGGATGCTTCATGACCGGCCAGGAGGCTGGAAAGCATCGCAGAACGTCGTAGTCTCGGGCTCATGCCTTCCGACTTTGCCATGAAGACCATGAACACCGTCCACCGTTCGCTGATGAAGGTCAGCGGCGGCCGCATCGGCTGGACTGCGGGCAAGATGCCCGTGCTCGAACTCATCACGACCGGGCGCAAGAGCGGCCAACCGCGGGCCACGATGCTGACCACGCCGTGGCAGGACGGCGATTCGATCGCCATCGTGGCTTCGCGCGGGGGCGACGATCGTCACCCGGCCTGGTTCCTGAACCTTCGGGAGAACCCGTCGGTGTCGGTGCGCACGGAAGCCGGCACCAAGAAGATGAACGCCCGCATCCTCGAAGGCGACGAACGAGCCACGGTCTGGGACGAGCTCAGCAGCAAGTACCAGAACTACGCCGGGTATCAGCGCAAGACCGAGCGCGAGATCCCGGTGGTGTTGCTCGAACCATCGGCGTGACCGAAGCCGGCTCGCAGCTCGACGAGCTCGAATCGATTCTGGCCGACTGCGGGTCGGTCATCGTCGCCTGCAGCGGGGGTATCGACAGCCTGTTGTTGGCCACGGTCGCCCATCGGCACGAACCGGCTCACACCGTCGTCGCCCACACGGTCACACCGGCCGTGCCGAGCGACGGCACCGCTCGGGTGATGGCCCACGCCCGGCGCGAGGGTTGGGATCTCGAGGTCGTGCGGTCCCGCGAGTTCGACGACGAGCGCTATCTCTCGAATCCGACCGACCGCTGTTACTACTGCAAGACCAACCTCTACGACGCGGTCGCCGAGCTGGCCGACACGGGTGTCGCACCGGCCGGGTCGACCATTCTGAGCGGTGCCAACATCGACGACCTCGGCGAGTACCGTCCCGGGCTCACCGCCGCCGCCGAACACGGCGTGCGTCATCCCTACATCGAGGCCGGTATGGGCAAGGCGGAGATCCGGTCGGTGGCCCGTCACCTCGCGGTCGCCGAAGCCGAGCTCCCGGCCTCACCGTGCCTGGCCAGCCGGCTCTACACCGGCACCCGGGTCACCGCCGAACGACTCCGCGCCATCGAGCTCGGCGAGGCGGTCGTGCGGGCCGCCGGCATGCCGGTGGCCCGATGTCGAGTACGTACGACCGAAGTACTGGTCGAGGTGCCCGAGGCCGATCGGCCGCTGGTAACTCAGCAACTGCTCGACGATGTCGCCACCGCCATGGCCGCGGTCGCGCCGGACATCGCCGCGGTGGCGCTCGACGATCGCCCGTACCGGCCGGGGCAAGCGATCCTGCACGTGTCATGAGCATCGAAGGCCACGCCTGGACGGCCGACCGCTTCGGCGATCCACGCGAGGTGCTCACCTGGTCGCCGCGAACGTGGGAGCAGCCGGCCGAGGGGAACATCGTGGTCGAAGTGCGGGCCGCGGGTGTGGGGCTGCCCGATTCACTCATGCTCGAGGGCGTGTATCCGCTGGTGGCTCATCCCCCGATCACCCCCGGTCAAGAAGTCTGTGGCACCGTGGTCGCCGTCGGCCCGCACTCGCGGTTCTCCATCGGCGAGCGCGTCTTCGGAACCACCCAGTTCTATGCCGGCTCCGGGGGCTTCGCGAGCCACGCCGCCATGGCCGAGTCGATGGCCTTCCCGGCTCCGGATCAGCTCACCGATGAGCAAGCCGCGGGGTTCTACATCGGCTACCGCACCGCCTACACCGCCCTCGTCACCCGGTGCGGGTTGCAGCCGGGCGAGACCGTGCTGGTGCTCGGCGGCGCGGGCAGCACCGGCGCCGCGTCGATCGCGCTGGCCAAGGCCCTCGACGCCCGGGTGGTCGCGATGGCCAGCACCGCTGCCAAGCGAGCGTTCTGTACCGCCCTGGGAGCCGATGCGGTGATCGATCGCGACAGCGACCTGCTCCGGTCGGCGGCCGCCGAACACACGGGAGCCGCCGGGTTCAACGTCGTCATCGACCCGGTGGGCGGCGAGATCGCCGACGCCGCAATGGGTGTGGTGGCTCGCTACGGCCGATTCGCCGCGATCGGTTTCGCCAGCGGTTCGTGGCCCACCCCGAACGTGGCCGACATGGTCATGCGGAACTACTCGGTGATGGGCGTGCTGGCCGCCGGGTTCACGCCCGAGGAAGACCGCGCCCACATGGGCCATCTCCTGGAGCTCGCCGCGACCGATCGCATCGCCACGCCGCTCGCCGACGTCGCGGCCATGGCCGACGTGCCGGCGGTGGTTGCCTCGCTCGGGGGCGGGGCTCCACCCGGCAAGCTGGTGGTGCGGGCCTGAGTCTCGCTCAGGATCGATCCCGGCCGAACCGGTCGTGCGGTGTGTCGAGGTCGACGCCCGCTTCTCTCGCCGCCGCGACGATCTCATCCACCGGCAGCTGCTGCGGCTCGACCGCGACGTCCAGGTCGAGTCGATCCTCGATCGCCCCGATCGTCCAGCCGTTGGGGCGAGCCGTGGCCAACTCGGCCCATCGCAGCGGTACCGCGACCGGTGCACCCGGCCGCGGTCGGAGCGAGAACGGCACGACGACGGTCGCCGTCGGCCCGTTGCGCAACCAGTCGACGAACACCCGGCCCTTCCGGTTCTTCTTCAGGAACTCGGTGGTGAGCAGCGCGGGTTCGCGCTGCACCACCAAGCCGGCGATCGCCCGGGACGCACGGGACACCTGTTCGAAACCGAGGCTGCCATCGAGCGGCATCCAGATGTGGAATCCCTTCGAACCGGTCGCCAGCGGAAAGCCGTCGATCCCGAACTCGTGCAGCACATCGGCCACCAGTTGGGTGGCGTCGCGGGCCTGCCCGTCGTCGCCGGCCTCGGGATCGAGATCGATGATCATCCAATCCGGTTGGCCGGGTTGCGCCGCGCTCGAGGTCCACATGTGGAACGTGATCGTGTTCTGGTTCGCGAGCCAGGCGATGTCCTCGGCTCGGTCGACGACCGGGTAGACGGTTTCGCCTCCGCCGCGCTTGGGTACGGCCAATCGAGCGATGGATTCGGGGTAGTGATCGGCCGCGTTCTTCTGCATGAAACCCTTGGCTTCGATACCGCGGGGAAACCGCTGCACCGTCAGGGGTCGGCCGGCGACGAACTCGAGCATCCGAGCTCCGACCGTCTCGTAGTGGTCGACCACGGCGGCCTTGGTGATGCCGTCGGCCGGGAACAACAGCTTGTCGGGGCTCGAGACCTCCATCTCTGCAGCTTGTCAGGGCGGTGGGGTGGTGCGCCCGGTGGGCTACTGCTCCAGCCCCAACGCGCCGAGCGCGGTGCGGGTGGCCCACTTGTAGTCGGCCTTGCCGTTCGGGCTGCGGTAGAGCTCGTCGACCCGCACCACGTGTTTGGGCAGCTTGTAGCCGGACAGGCCGGATCGCAGCCCGGTCACCAGCTCGTCGTCGGTGACGGTCGCGCCCTCGGCCAGTTGCACCACCGCGGTGACGGCCGAGCCCCACTTCGGGTCGGGAACCCCGACCACGTTGGTGTCGACCACGTCGGGGTGCAGCTTCAGGGCCTCCTCGACCTCTTCGGGGTACACCTTCTCGCCGCCGGTGTTGATCGACACCGAGCCGCGGCCGAGCAGGGTGATCGAGCCGTCCGCGGCCACCGTGGCCCAGTCGCCGGGCATCGACCAGCGCCGCCCTTCGAACTCGCGGAACGTCTCGGCGCTCTTGACCGGATCGCCGTAGTAGCCGATCGGAATCGGTCCACTGACGGCCAGGAGGCCCATGTCGTCGGAGCCGGGCTCGACCCGGCGGCCGTCGGGGGTGAAGACCGCCGCGTTCGGACCGAGCGAGAACGAGGCGGTTTCCGAATCCGAGCCGTCGCCGGCCGCCGAGATCTTGCCGGCGAAGCCGACCCCTTCGCTCGAACCCAGTGAATCGAAGCAGTACATGGGGCTACCACCGGCTCGGGCGTGGGCCAGCAAGCGCTCCTTCACTGGTTGGCTCCACATGACCCCCGACGAGGTGACGTTACGGAGCGAGGTGAGGTCGACGGGTCGGCCCGCGGCGGCGGCCCGGTCGAGGGCGTCGACCATGGGCGCGCAGAACACGTCGCCCACGATGCTGATGACATTGCATCGGTGGCGTTCGACGGCCGCCCACAGGGCCTCGGCATCGAGGTGTCGATTGGGCAACGTGACGACGCTGCCGCCGGCGAACAGGGTCATGAGCGCGCCGATGCCTGCCGTGCCGTGCATCAACGGTGATGCAGCCAGCTGGGTGACGACATGGCCTCCGGCCGCGATGGCATCGACGGTGGCCGGCATCTGCTCGATGCTGGTCGGTAGGGGTACCCCCATCAGATCGAAATTGCGGGCGGCGATCTTCACCACGTTCTGGTGCGGCCACATCACCCCTTTGGGGTTGCCGGTCGTACCGCCGGTGTAGAGGATCCACAGGTCGTCGCCGTCGCGCTCGATCGGGGCTGCTGGTTCAGTGCCGGTGATGAGGTCCTCGTACCCGACCGCCCAGCCCGGTACCGAGTCGCCGCCGACCTGGATCCACACCCGGACATCGCCGAGCTGGGCTTGGATGGTCGCGAACCGGTCGGCCAGATCGGCATCGAAGAACACCGCCTTGGCGTCGCTGTTGTCGACGAGATAGGCCAACTCGGCTTCGACGTAGCGGTAGTTGACGTTGCACGGCGCGGCCCGAACCTTGAACGCGGCGAACTCGGCCTCGAGGTACTCGTTGCCGTTGAACAGGGCCAGCGCGACGTTGTCGCCGGCCGCGAAACCCGCTCCGTGGAGGGCGCCGGCCAGTCGAGCGGCGCGGTCCTCGAACTCGGCCCAGGTGCGGCTGACGTCGCCGCAGTGCAAGGCCATGGCGTCGGGCTGGTGGGATGCGATTGCCTCCCAGGCCGACGCCAGGTTCATGCCGTTGTCGTTCATTGCTGTTCCCCCGGTCTTCCCATTTGCGCCACCCTAGAGAACCCGATGCCCGGGTCAGAAAATGGTCCTGGGTCGCGGTGTCGTGGCGGGGTTGGTACAGCAGCATCTCGACCTCGCTGGTGATGGCGAGCGCTAGTGTGCCGACATGAGCGAGCCGTTGTGGTCGATTCACCAAACCGAGGGCGTCCGGGTGCCAATCGACGACTTCGAGGCAATTCTCGATGGTCAACGGGCCCGTTTCGCCGCGGTCTTCGGTGACCTCGATGCCGACCGCTGGCGCTCGGGCACTCGCTGCTCGGATTGGAATGCTCACACCGTCATGCGTCATCTCACCGACGCGGTCGAGGTGCACCTGTCCGGCTTCACCGGCGTCGCGCCTGACTTCGTCGAGCCCTCGAAGGGCTTCGATCCGCAGGTCACCCCGGACGAGTGGCTGACCGCGAGCGCCGGCGAGTCACCAGCCGCAACGCTCGATCGCTACGACCGGGCGGCGCGGGCGATCCGCGAGCACGCCCTCGCTGACTACCGCGCCGGCGTTCACCGAATTGCCACGGGGCCGTACGGGCCGGCCCATTGGTCGGTGATCACCGTGCACATTCTGTGGGATGCCTGGCTGCATGAGCGCGACGTGTTCTTGGTGGACGGCGAGGTCGCGCCTCCGTCGATTTCGGGATCGGCCTCAGAACGGACGTTGGTTGCGCTCTACTCGACCCTCATGGCCACCGTTCCCGGACACCGGGTGGGTCGGCCCCTCGCGGGCACGATCGAGCTGGAGGCCGACCGGCCGGTGTGGGCGCGCTTCGGCGGCGAGCAAGGCGCGCTCGAGGTCGCCGAGCTCGAGGCCGGCCCAGCGCCGGACCTCCGGGGTGTGCTGCCCGACGTCATCGATTCGATCGGTGGGCGGGGCCGCCCGTTGGCCGAGGTGTTGTCGGGGCCGCCGGCCATGGTGGAGTCGATGGCGATTCTCGGCGCGGTGATCTAGCAGATCTCACCGTTGGCGAAGAAAGTGCGCTTGAAACTGGCACAATAGGGCGATGGACGTCCGCGGCATCGTCGCCGAGTTGTTTGCACCGAGTTCGAGCCGGGTCGGGATCGAAGCCGAGTTCTTCACGGGCCTCCCCGATGGCTCGCGGCCGTCGTTCGACCTGTTGACCCCGCTGGTCACCGAGGTGATGCCGGCCGGCGGGACGATCACGTTGGAGCCCGGCTCGCAGATCGAGGTGTCCACCGCGCCGCACGGGACCGCGGCCGCCGCGGCGACTGCGCTTCGAGCCGACGTCGCGGCGCTGATCGCCCGGCTCGACGGGTTGGGCATTGCGGCCCGGGGCGCGGCGATCGACACCGATCGGCCGCCCGAACGGACGACGGGAGAGGAGCGGTACCGTCACCTCGAACAGGAGCTCGATCGATTCAGCCCTGCGGGCCGTTGGATGATGACCAACACCTGCGCGCTGCAGATCAACGTGGGTGGCGGGCAGCTCACCGGGCAGACCTGGCGCGTCCTGAATCGGGTCGGTCCGCTCCTGACCGCGGCCTTCGCCAACTCTCCAGGGGTGGATGCCCAGGGTCGGTGGTGGCAGTCACTGCGGCAGGGGTGTTGGCTCTCGATGGATCCGCGCCGAGCTGCGCCTCCATTGGCTCGAACCGGCGATCGAGTCGACGACTACCTGGCCTATGCCCTGGCTGCGCCCCGGCTCTTCCCCGAGCCGGACGGGTTGGTGTTTGGCGAGTGGCTTCACGGTGCGGCGGAGCCGCGGCCGGCCCGGGCGGACTTCGTCCGTCACCTGTCGACGTTGTTCCCGCCGGTTCGGCCCCGCGGATGGTTCGAGATACGCAGTATCGACATGGTGCCGGTGGACGTGATCGAGGTCGTGGCCTTGACCGTTGCCACGCTGGTCGAGCCCGATGTCGTCGCCGAGGTCGATCGGGTTGTCCAGACGGTGCCGACGGCCGAGACCGCGGCGATGCACGGTCTGCGAGCACCGGACTGTCAACGGGCGGCGGCCGCGTTGTTCGCGATCCTCGCCCAACACGATTCCAGCGGCCAGATCGGTTCGTTTGCCGACGACTACGTGCATCAAGGCCGTTGCCCGGGTGCCACCAGGCCCGATGAGGCCCAGATGCTCATGCCGCCCCTCAGCGCCTGATGGCGCGCTCGATCCACTCGATGACGTCGAGGTCGGGGCGGGTGCCGGCGAGCTGACTGAGCTGGCGCAGCCCGGTCGGACTGGTGACGTTGACCTCGGAGAGGTAGCCGTCGATCACGTCGATGCCGACGAAGACCAGCCCGTCGGCCTTCAGGGACGGCGCGATCGCGGCGATGACGCGGCGGTCGGCCTCGTCGACTTCGACGGCCTCGACCGACCCGCCGACGCAGATGTTGGCCCGGAAGTCGGCGTCGGTCGGGCGGCGCAGGATCGCGCCCAGAGGTTCGCCGTCGAGCAGGAGAATGCGTTTGTCGCCGTCCCGCACCCCGGGCAGAAACCGCTGGGCGACCACTGGTGTCTGGCCGCGAGCGGTCATGGTGTCGACGATCGATGCGCCGTTGGGATCGTCGGGCCGGAGCAATATGACGCCTCGGCCGCCGTGACCCTCGATCGGTTTGATCACTGCGCCCCCCTGGGTCTGAGCGAACGCGTGCAGGTGGTCGGCGTCGGCGGTGACGATGGTCGGGGGTGTGATCTCGGGAAACCGGAGGGCGTAGAGCTTCTCGTTGGCGTCGCGGAGGCCGCGCGGTGCGTTGATCACCGGGGTCTGCCCGATCAGGTGATCGAGCAGCAGGGTGAGATGCAGGTACGCCAGGTCGAAGGGCGGGTCGGGCCGGACCAACACGGCCCCGACGGCTCCGAGATCGAGGTCGGCCGGTTCGCCCAATGTGAGTGGCGCCCACGACGACGCCTCGTCGATGATCGCCCGATGCGCCTGGGCCCGCACCGAGCCATCGCTCAGCGATATCGCATTGGCGGTGCAGTGCCACACGTCGTGGCCGCGCTCGCGGGCGGCCACCATGAGCCCGAACGAGGTATCGGTGGCGGCATCGACGGTGTCGGGGCCGTCCATGATCACGACGATGTCCAAGTTGGCGGCCTTCATGCGCGGGGACGAGGGACTTGACCGTACCGCGAGCCGACTGCGAGATTCGACCGATGACCGCCCCGACCACGATGCGAGCCTGGCGGACCCACCACTACGGCCCGCCGGTCGAAGCCCTGCGGTTCGATGAAGTGGCGGTACCCGAGCCGGGCCCGGGCGAGGTTCGCATCCGGGTCCAGGCCATTCCGCTCAACCTGAACGACCTCGAGCGGGTCAGTGGCGGCAACATGATGGTCGAGCCCGATCTGCCGTACTGCGCGGGCATGGAGACGATGGGCATCGTCGACGCAGCGGGTGACGGGGCCGAGGCGCTGGTCGGCCGGCGGGTTGCGGCGACCACGACCATGGCTGTGGGCGGATTCGCCGAGTACGCGCTGGCCTCGGCCGCGTCGGCCTTCGAGATTCCCGACTCGATCGAGCTGCCCGACGCCGCTTGTCTGTACTTCCCGTTCCACCTGGCCTGGTTGGGGTTGTTCGATCGAGCCGATCTTCAGCCCGACCAGACCGTGCTGATCCACGCCGCCGCCGGTGGTTCCGGTTCGGCTGCGATTCAGCTGGCCAAGCACCGGGGCGCGACGGTCATCGCGTCGGTCGGGTCCGATGCCAAGAAGCAGCTGTGCCTCGATCTCGGCGCCGACGTGGTGATCAACTACTCGACCGAGGACATTGTCCCCGTCGTCATGGACCACACCGATCAACGGGGCGTCGATGTGGTGTTCGACAATGTGGGCGAAGCGGTGTTCGAGCCGTCGATGAACTGCGTGGCCTACAACGGGCACTACCTCATGATGGGTTTCGCCTCCAACAAGGCGGTGCTCGACGAGAAGTTCGTCGTCCCCCGCAAGGTGGCGATGGGGAATCTGAAACTGTGCGGTGTGTTGCTGGCGTATCAGGCCGACGACAACGTGGCCGCGATCAAGGGCATGATCGGCGCCAACTTCGCGCCGGCGTCGCTCGGTGCCGAGATCAACCGCCAGATCGTCGACCTCGTGCTGGCGGGTGCCATCCGGCCGCAGGTCGGCCGGGTCGTGGGCTTCGAGGAGATACCCGAGGCCCTGTCCGCGCTGGCCAAGCGGGAGACGGTCGGCCGGGTCGTGGCCCGACTCTGGGAGTAAGTCTGCAGTCGCGCGAGCCGGTCTGGCATTGCACAGCCAGTGGCATCCGACTAACGATGGAGGGAAGTCGACCAGGGGCGAAAAGAGGTCGGATCATGAGCAACGCAATGGAGCACGGGGACGGCACCAGCCGCTCGCCGAGCGCCGCGACCGAGCGATTGTTGCGGTTGGTGCTCGGTGATGATGCCGCGGGCATGCGGGTGGTCGGTTACGACGGCACCGAGCTGGGCGACCCGCAGGCGACGACGACGCTTCGGATCACCTCGCCCGACTTCCTCCGGCGTGTGATCGCCGGCCGGGGAAGCGAACTCGCCTTCAGCCGGGCCTACGTGGCCGGCGACGTCGAGGTCGAAGGTGACATCTACGACATTCTGGCTCTGCGGGACCGGATCGGGTCGATCCGGTTCGGGCCGTCGGCCTGGCGCGACGCCGCTGCAGCACTCGGTATCCATGGCTTCGACGGCCTGACCCGACTGCGCCCGCCGCCGGCGCCGCCCGAAGAGATCAACGTGGCCGGCCGCCTGCACTCCGTGCGCCGCGATGCCAAGGCGATCTCGTCCCACTATGACGTGTCGAACGACTTCTACCGGTTGTTCCTCGGTCCGACGATGACCTATTCGTGCGCAGTATTCGAGCACGCGAACGACACGCTCGAACAAGCGCAGAGCAACAAGTACGAGCTGATCTGCCGGAAGCTGGGCCTGCGCCCGGGCATGCGCTTGCTCGACATCGGCTGCGGCTGGGGTGGCATGGCGCTCCACGCAGCCCGCCAGCACGGGGTCTCGGTCGTCGGGGTGACCATCGCCTCCGAGCAGCGCGACCTGGCTCGCAAGCGGGTCGCCGATGCGGGCTTGGCCGGGCAGATCGACATCCGGCTCCAGGACTACCGGGAAGTCGCGGACGGTCCGTTCGATGCAGTTTCGTCGATCGGCATGTTCGAGCACGTCGGCAGCCAGCGCCTCGGCGACTACTTCGGGCGAATCGAGCAGCTACTCACGCCCGGTGGTCGCCTGCTGAACCACGCCATCAACTACTCCCAACCACCCAAGAAGGGTGGGCCCATCGATCCGGACGGCTTCATGGGGCGCTACGTGTTCCCCGATGGTGAGCTCTTGGAGCCGGGCCAAGTGGTGAGCGCGATCAACAGCAATGGGCTCGAGGTTCGGCATCTCGAATCGCTCCGCGAGCACTATGCCCTCACGCTTCGCGAGTGGGTGCGGCGGCTGGAGGACAACTGGAGCGAGGCGGTCCGGCTCACGTCGCCGGGGCGGGCCCGAGTGTGGCGGTTGTACATGGCGGCGTCGGCCCTGGGCTTCGAGAGCAACGAACTGAGCATCACCCAGATCCTCGCCAGCAAGACCGACGGCGGCGATTCGAAGATGGAACTGCGGCCCACCTGGGGCGTCTGAACGTCAGCCGGCGGGCCGGATCTCGAGATCGGCGGTGACGCATCGTGCCGTGACGATCAGGCCGTCGGGTCCCGATTCGACGCTCGTGCCGTCCGACCCTTCGGTGGTCCACTCACCCTCGACACCGCGCACGGTGAATGTGGTGGTCTGCTCCGGGTTGTCTCGCACCGGAGCAAGGCTGACCTGGAGCGCGCCGTTCACCCAATCGGCTCGGCGCAACGCCATGGTCGGGAAGTCGACACCGACGATCTGGGGGCACGGATCGATCGGGGCGGACGACAACCGCTCCCACATGCCGAGGTCGCTGGCCTCGGCCGCAGCCAGGAAGGCGTTGAACTGGCCCCGGGGATGGGGTTCGTTCAGGCCGAGGCCCCAGGTGAACTCACCGCGATCGTCATCCCAGGTGGGCTCGTACGACGCCTCGATCGCTTCGGACAGCCGAGCGTCCATCTCGGCGTCGCCCCACTCGCGGGCCAACAACTGTGATGCGCCATAGGCGCGGCCGGCCGGGATCGGAATGTGCAGTTCGTCGTTGAAACCGTGCGACGCGCACGCCGCTTCCCACAACCGTTGCGCGTCGAGCGGCTCCTGGGGCGCGGCGTAGAACGACGTGACGCCGGCGGTGAACACCGGGAGCCGATGATGGATGTCGAGCGTCGGGTCGTAGTAGAGCGTGGTCATGTCCGGCAGGTTCTCGCCGGCCAGATCGAGGTAGTGCTCGCGGGCATGACGCCACCACGGCGTGAAGGCCTGCTGGTGATAGTCGGTGCCGTGGCGGTTGTCGTGGAGTCTCAGACCGAGACCTGCTCCGGCCAGTCAAAATGGCCAGATCTTGGTGTTCTCTCAATGACAGCCGATCGGCGCGGCCAGCCACTGTTGGCAGAGGTGCTCGGCGATGGCCGAGTGGGTCCAGGTGAAGGTGTGCTCGCCGTCGCGGATCATGTCAAACGGCTCGTTCCACCGGTCGTCGTCGCCGGCGATCATGGAGCGAATGCCCAACAACAGCAGGAAGAAGCCCTTGTAGAACAACATGCCATCGGCCGCGATCGGATCCATCTGGACGCCGTACGGTTCGATGCCATTGGCGGTCCAGCCCGGTACGTCGTAGTCGCCGAACAGGTCGGCAGGGATGAGCATGCGGTAGTGGTCGGGGTAGTCGGTGCGATCGGGATCGGGGCCGAACTGGGTCAGCCAATCGGCGGCCGACCACCAGCCGGTGTGGCGCTCGATGAGTTGATCGAGGATGCGCACGTACGGTTCGGTCCAGGCCGGCGTGCGGTGCGCCATCAGCCCCATGGCGTAGGAGGAATCGACCAGATCGAATCGGTGCCAGCTGGCCATGGGCGCGTCCGAGCGATCGTCCCAGTGGGGGTGGGGATGCCCGCTCCGGCTCCAGTCGTCGGGGGTGTGGGCCTTGCGGTGCAGGTAGCGCAGCCACCCGAGCGAACGGTCGGAAAGTCGGTGCTCGCCGGGAACGGTCATGGTTCGACCCTACCCAGTGGCGCGCATCAGTTCGAGACCTGGATCGGCACCCGGTGATAGCCCCGCACCGTGCTGGTGTGGACCCACTCGACCTCGGACTCGTCGACGTGCCAGTCGCCGAACCGATCGAGGGTCTGTTCCAGGGCGATTCGGCCTTCGAGCCGGGCCAACGCGGCGCCGATGCAGAAGTGCGCGCCGTACCCGAACGAGAGGTGCCGATCGATCTTGCGGCGGACATCGAAGCGATCGGGATCGGGGAACTGACGAGGGTCGCGGTTGCCGCTGCCGTTGAGCAGCAACATCTTGGATCCGGCGGGGATCGTGGTGCCGTGCACGTCGACGTCGTGTTCGACCCAGCGGGCCTGGACCGGCGAGGGGGCCTCGTAGCGCAGGATCTCCTCGATCGCGCCCGGGATGAGCGAGCGGTCGGCCTGCAACAACGCCCGTTGCTCGGGATGGCGAGCAAGCAGCACCGCGGCCCAGCCGAGCATACGAGCCACCGTTTCGGCACCGGCCCCGGCGATCAGCGCGGTGTAGGCGAGGATTTCTTCCGTGGTGAGCGGGCTGGTCGAGCCGTCGGCCCGTTCGAGTTCGTGGGTGGCCAGAATGGTGAGCATGTCGTCGGTCGGTTCGGCTCGACGCAGCTCGCACAGCGCGGGCACCTGATCGAAGACCGCGCTGCCGATGTTTCCGGCTTCGTCGATGACACTGCCCGGCGGACGGTTCGGGGAGGTCGCCAGCGCTCCGCCGGTTTCGCCTTCGTCCACATGGAGGTTGCTGTCCATCGAGTCGCGCAAGTCTTCGGCGAAGCCGGCCGGGAACCCCAGCAGGGCCAGGATGACGGTCGGCGGCAGGATGGCGCCGAACCGATCGACATAGTCGAAGCGGTCGACGCCGGCGAAGGGGTCGAGCAGCTCGTCGCAGATCGCCGCGATGCGATCTTCGAGCCCGCCGATCGCCCGGGGGGTGAAGGCTCGGCTCACCAGCTTGCGCATGAGGGTGTGGTCCGGCGCGTCGCGGAAGATGAACATCGGCATCGGGAACTCGCGCTCGGTCATCATCTCGAGGACGGTGCCGTGGCCCGATCGGTAGGTGTCGACGTCGAGCATGCCGGCCAGCACGTCGTCGTAGCGGCTCACCGCCCAGAAGTCGTGCTCGTCGTTCCGGTAGAGCGGGGCTTCGTCGCGCAGCCGGGCCCAGACCGCAGGGGCGTTGCGGTCGATGCCGTAGTCGTAGGGGTCGTAGTACAGCTCAGGCAGCTCGGTGGTAGCCATACCGCTGTCTAGCCCTCGCGGCGTTTTCGACGCCAGTGACCGGGCCCCGTAGCGTCACGGGCATGAGTGAATCCGAGGAGATCCTGGTCGACCAGGTTGACGACATCGCCACCGTCACCCTCAACCGACCGCAGGTGAAGAACGCAGTGCAGGCCGAGGGGTGGCTGGCCCTGAAGGCGGTCTTCGACGAGCTGAAATACGACCCGTCGGTGCGGGCGGTCGTGTTGACCGGCGCCGGCGGCGACTTCTGTTCCGGCGCCGATGTCAGCGCCATGGGCAACCGGGCTCGGAGCGGCGAATCCGGCCCGCCGCCGGCCGGTCTGCTGTCGATGCAGCAGGTGGGCGAGTGCATCCTGGCGCTCCACGAGATGCCCAAACCGACCATCGCCAAAGTCGACGGAGTCGCAGCCGGTGCGGGCATGAACATGGCGTTGGGGTGCGACCTGATCGTCGCATCCGATCGGGCTCGATTCTCGGAGATCTTCGCCCGACGGGGGCTGTCGATCGACGGTGGCGGCTCCTGGCTTCTGCCCCGGCTGGTCGGGTTGCACAAAGCCAAGGAGCTGGTGTTGCTGGCCGATGTCATCTCGGCCCAAGAGGCAGCAGATCTCGGGGTCGTGAATCGGGTGGTACCCGCCGACGACCTCGATGGATTCGTCGCCGATTGGGCGGCGCGGCTGGCCGCCGGGCCACCGGTTGCGCTGAGCATGTCGAAGGCCATGTTGAACAACTCGTTCTCGCTCTCGATGGCCCAGGCCGTGCAGGACGAGGGTCGGGCTCAGACGGTGAACTTCGGCACCCACGACATCGTCGAGGCGGCGATGGCCTGGGTCGAGAAGCGCGCCGCCAAGTTCGAAGGGCGGTAAGGATGGCTGACGAGCCGGTGCCGATCACCCGTTGACCGTTGCCGAGCGGGCCCCGTCGTCTGCGGGTGAGCGGCGGATCCGCCAGAGCACCGCCGCACCGACAACGCCGATCACCGACATGGCGCCGGCGAACGCGACCTGGGGCCAGGTCCAACGGGCGTCATGGCCGGCCCGTTGGCCCGGTCGCACGTCGAAATCCTTCCACGGCCCGAAACGACCTGCGACGAACACCGCGACCCGGCCGGCGTGCAGCAGCGTGGCGGCCGTCCCGACCCGCATCGCAGCCTGGCCATCGTGGGGGTCGCCGGTCCGCCACCAGCGGGCCGCCTTGGCCATGGTGGTGGCGTCGATGATCATCTCGACCACGGTCAGCCCGATGACCCACCGTTTGAGCACGGTCGCGGCGCCGACGATGAGTGCGATGGTGCGGTAGAGGAGAACTCCGGCGCCGGCGATGAGTAGCCCCGGGCCGAGGCGACCCTCGCCGTTGAACTCGACCGCTCGAACGTCGTCCGCCGGCATCTCAGCTGTCCACCAGGTTGGTCACCTGGCCCATGAACACCGGTTCGCCGGTGGCGTCGTGCTGGATCACGAACAGGAACGGGCGATCGATCGTGAGCGTGACCGGTTCGGGTGCGGACTCGAGCCCGACCACGATTGCCGTCGCCGCGGCGGCCTCGGTTCCCTCCTCGTCGACCGACACGAAGGCCTGATGCAGCGCGTCCTGCACGAACAGAATCTGCTCGGGCGTGATGCCGGTGAGGTCGGCGCCATCGGGCCCGGGCTCGAGAAACGCCCGCTGCATCCCCAACTCCTGCAGTAGCGGTTTGAGCCCCAGGGCGGTGCGGAACTCGAACGTGGGCATCGCCAGCTGCACTTGGGCCCGACCCAGGTCGGCGCGAATCCGGTCGAGTTCGTCCGCATCCAGCGAGGCCTGTACGTCCGCGAAGCTCCCTTCGTCAGGCACGATCACCAGCATCGATGTCGTGCCGCCGGCGTAGGCGAGGCGTACGGCGTCAAAGCCGTCGCCGTCGACGTACCCGGTCGTGATCGAGCCGTTCATCGTCTCGACCGGGCCGCCGGCGCCGTCGAGGTCGGTGAACGACGCCTGTGTGGTGTTGGTCGGGTCGAAGGTCTCCATCCAGTTGGCCTTGAAGTACACCGCGTTCACCAGCACCAACCGGGTGAGGGTGGTGATGACACCTTCGGGAATCAGGTCGACGATGCGATCCTCGGTCTGGCCTTCGACCCAATCATTGATCAGCATCCGGGCCGGCTCGGGCTCGGTGGCGTAGTCCACGACGCCGAACTCAGCGCCATAGGAGCGGGCGAGAAGCTCGAGGTACTCGTCGGAGAACGGAAAGCCCTGCTGGCCGAAGAGCTGGTTGGCGGCCCGCAGCGTGAAGGACTCGGCCTCGCCCTCGGGAGGCGGTGTGCCCGGCTCCAAGACCGCAGCATCGAGCGCGCCGCGGGCCCGATGGTAGGCCTCGCCCATCGTGGTCGCGCCGAGGACCGATGCGATCTCCTCCTGGGTTGCGCCGCGGGCGCCGGGCAGCAGCATGCCCAGGGCGGTAGCGACGCTGTAGGGCGACAGAAAGACGTTGTCGCCCTCGGTGCCGGCCTTGCGCAGCAACTCGAAGCCGAGGTCGGCGTCGCCGGCCACCACGGCCGCGACGTCCGCGCTCGGCACCGAGGAGGGGTCCTCCCGGTCCACATCGGCGCTGATGAACTCCAGGCCATCACCAGCCGGCGGCACGACCGATGTCGTGGTCTGCGGACCCGATGTCGGTGAGGTCTCGTCGCCATCGTCGGAGGAGCACGCGGCTGCCACGACCATGAGCACGGTGAGAACCGCCATGAGACGCGTTGCCCATGACGTCGGTCGGGTTTCGGAAATCGGCATGGGTCGACCTTGCCCATACCGGATGACCACCACCAGAGTCCGAGGTCACACCGGCCTGGAGCAGCCACCGAAGATCACCATCCGGCACGGTCGAGGTGATCTGTTGATGTGGTGGTGATGGAGGCGCGGGATTGGCCATGATGTGGCGGTCGAACTCGCTTACCCCGTATTGGCGGTGTGGCGGTCGGTCAACACGTCGGCCCAGTTGCCACGACCGGTTTCGCGCAGCCGTTCGAGGTAGCCGTCGAGGTGGCCGCGACAGTGGTAGGGGCCGCCCTCTTCGAGCACGATGTCCATCGGGTCGCGTTGGTCGCCGAGCGCGATCGCCAGTTGCTCGTCGATCCAGGTGTCGAGTCGACCCGATGCCTCGTTGGTCAACGCCGGATCGTCGGCCGCGATGTCGTGCATCTCATGGGGGTCGTCGGCGATGTTGAACAACATCTCCGGCTGCCAGTGGGCGTGGTACCCGTCGTGGGCGGTGCGGAGATAGAGGTGGTCGCCGAACCGGACGCCTCGCTGGCAGGCCCACGCTCCTTGCGACAGGAACAGCGCGTCGCGGCCTGACTCGGAGCCATCCCGAAGCGCCGGACCCGCGCTCTCGCCGCTCCACCATCCCGCCGGCACGGCGATACCGGCCAAGTCGACGACGGTGGCGCCGATGTCGAGGTGGTAGTGCAGGCCCTCGTAGACCCGAGGCTCGAGGCCGGGCCACCGCAGGATCGACGGGATGTGGCACGTGGCTTCATCGGCCGCTTGGTGGTCGGCGTAGACCCCGAGCTCGCCGAAGGCTTCACCGTGGTCACTGCTGATCAAGATCGCAGTGTCGTCGAGCACGCCGAGGTCGCTGAGCTTGTTCACCACGGCGCCAACGGCGTCGTCGGCGTACTTGATGCCCACGTCGTAGCCGTCGAAGATGCCTTTCACCGCATCCATCGAGTCGGCGTTCCACGGCTGGCGAGGCGGGGGGTGGCCCCACTCGTCGGGCGTGTACCCCCACGGCTCTTGGGCCGAGTGGGGCCCGGCCAGGCCCCAGTTGTGTTGGCGGACCTCTTCGGTGTGCCAGCTCGGCACGGGATCGCCCTCGAAGGGGTTCCCGTACTCGTCAGGGGTGTTGTAGGGCGTGTGCGGATCCCAGAGGTGGAGGTGCAGGAACCAGTTGTCGTTCGCGCCGCTTCGATCGAGCCAGTCGAGCGCGCCGGGCAACACCTCGTCGGCCCGCTCGCCGCCGAAACCGCGCATGAGGTTCATGGCCTCCATCACGCCGTGGTTCCACCACGAAGCCGAGTGGCGGAACGGGAAGCTCGAAATCGACGCGGTGTGCCAGCCGGCCCAGTAGAACTTGCTGGCCCAGGCGTTGCTGGCGATCTTGCCGATGAAGTGGCGTTTGGGGCCCTCGGCCCGCAGGTCGGCGGCCAATCCGCCGTGGTTCACGACCCCGTTGCGGATGCCGAACAAACCGGTGGCCAGTGCGGTTCGCGACGGCAGGCAGGGGACGTCGGAGGCATAGACGTTCTCGAAGCGGATGCCTTCGGCCGCGATGGCGTCGATGTTCGGAGAGGTGTCGCGGTGGTAGCCGTAACAGCCGAGGTGATCGGCCCGCAGGGTGTCGATGTCGATGTAGAGGAATCTCACGTTGTGTCCTTCGCTGCGCACCGTCTCGGGTTCGCCCTCGGCGATGATGGCTCCGCGTTCGAGACAGTACACACGGTCGCTGATCGACATGATGAGCGGCATGTCGTGTTCGATGATGAGCACCGATGCATCGAGCTCGGGGCGGATGCCTCGCAGGAGCGCTAATGGCCGGGCTGTAGCGCCTGATTGACAGCCCAACGGACGAACGCGAAAGTTCGGGTCCGGGAGAGGCGATGGGCGACACGGCTGACGAGACCAACGATGTCGACTGGGCCGAGCTCGACCGACGTGACCCCGCGCTGGTCGAGGCGATGCTGAAGGCCGTGCGCGTCGGGTTGCGCTACTTCGACCCCGAGGTGCAGCATTTCGAGCGCTTACCCGAGGAAGGCCCGTTCCTGATCGTCGGCAACCACTCGGGCGGCATGCTGATGCCCGACTATTGGGCCTTTCTCGACCGGTGGGTCCGCGATCGGGGCGCCGAGGCGCCGCTGTACGCGCTGGGCTTCGACCTGCTGTTCGCAGTTCCGGCCGCGGCATCGCTGCTTCACCGGGTGGGCAGCGTGCCGGCCAACCGAGCCAACGCCAGTGCCCTTCTCGACCGGGGTCACCCCGTGCTGGTCTACCCCGGCGGCGACCAGGACGACTATCGTCCATGGACGAAGCGACACGAGATCGAGCTCTACGGACGCACCGGGTTCGTGAAGCTCGCCTTGCGCCATCAGGTGCCCGTCGTCCCCTTGGTCTCGCACGGCAGCCACGACGCGATCATCGTCGTGACCCGCGGCGATCAAATCGCCGATGCACTGCGGCTCGACCGGCTGCGGATCGGGGTCTTCCCGATCGTGCTCGGGCCGTTGGGGCTCTCACCGGTGTCGCTCGCGATCCCGCCGTTCCCGGCCAAGGTGACGAGTCGGGTGTGCGAGCCCATCGATTGGTCCGCGCTCGGACCCGATGCCGCCGACGACCCCGAGGTCGTCAGCCGGTGCTACGACGAGATCCACGATCGCATGCAGGAAACGCTGGACGATCTCGTCCGTGAGGTTCCGCATCCGGTGCGAACGAGAATCGGCAATGCGTTGGGGCTCGACCGCCTCGGCCGGCTCAACGAGCGGGGCGGTTGATCGTCGACGGTGTATTGCATCGAGGGCGGCTACGCCGGGGCCGAGATCGGTACCAACACCGTCAACGACCTCGTCGAACGTTGCGACGGCGCGGGGTGAACTCTCCCGATTCCGAGCGGGCGTGGTTCTTCTTGCTGGCCTTCTTCACTCGAATGCGGGCACCGTGGAAGTCGGTGGCGTTGAGGTGAGAAATGGCGGCCTTGGCGTCGCGGTCATCGGCCATCTCGACGAAGCCGAAGCCCTTCGAGCGGCCGGTTTCTGCATCGAGCACGATGTTGCAGGCGGTTACCCGTCCGAAGTCCTCGAACAGGTCGCGGATGTGGGCCTCGGTCGTGGTGCGGGCCAGATTGCGGACGAGCAGCTTCATCCATCCAGTGTGCCCGCGTCGCGTCAGTTCACGCGGACTTCGTAGTACAGGTTGGCGGCGTCGTCGAAGTCGTGGGTGACGAAGGACTCGAAGCCGGCGTCGCGGACCAGCGCCTCGGCCCGGGCCGGATGGAGACCGAGGGTGCCCAGGCCCATGCCGTCCGGTTCGGACATCGCCGATTGCAGGCAGGAGGTGACCGAGAACCCGTAGTACAGCGCCAGCAGTGGGTGGCCGTTGTCGGTCTCGAAGTCGCCGCTCGATCGGATGTCCTTGATCAACCAGGTTCCGTGCGGGGCGATGGCCCGTCGGATGGCCGTCGCGGTGCGGTCGGGATGGGCCATGTCGTGCAGGCAGTCGAAGGTGAGGATGAAGTCGACGTCGCCGGTTGGCTCGAGGTCTTCGCCACCGGCCTCGACGAAGCTCACGTTGGTGAGACCCATCGTGGCCGCCCGCTCGCGGGCCAGCGCGACCGCAGCGGCGGATGGGTCGTACCCGACGCAGGTTGCGTTCGGAAACGCTTCGGCCAGCGTGGTGAGCATGACCCCGCCGCCACAGCCGACGTCGACCACCGAGGCGCCGGCCTCGAGCTTGGCGACGACACCATCGAGGCCGGGCAGGATGACCGACGTGAGCGCGAGGCGCGACCACGGGCCGGTCATGCGGGCCAGCCCGGCGGCTGCAGCCGGCCCCTGTTGCTCGTACGTGACACCGATGCCGGTGCGAAAGGCCTCGGCGATCTGGTCGACGACCGCCGGCTCGGTGCCGCCCCGAAAGGCCCCGACCGCGAAGGCCAGGCTGTCAGCTTCGTGGGCCAAGACTTCGGCGCCGACATCGGTGAGTTCGAAGGTGCCGTCGACGTGGTCGAGGAGGCCGGCCGCGGCTTGGCCATACAGCCACTCGCGGACGAAGCGCTCGTGGAGGCCGGTCGCGTCAGCAACGGCGTCGCTCGTCATTGGACCGGCACCGGCCATCGTCGAGTACAGCCCGAGTCGGTCGCCGAGGTGGATCATCAGCGACACCTGCTCGCCCATCTTGTAGGTCCAGACCCGGAGCCCGAACTTGCGGACGGCATCGGGATCGACGGTGCGGGCGGTGGTTTCGGTCAGGGGTTGATCGGGCATGGGCCTCACCCTGCCATAGCTCCTGCCGAGCGGTCGAAATCGCGGAAGAGAGGAGGTTGACGACCGAGCAAAGTTGAGTATACTGCACTCAAGAAACCTGAAGTACCTGCTACCGGAACCATATACCAAAGGAGTGGTGAACCGATGTTGATGCGATTCGATCCTTTCCAGGACTTCCCCCGGCCCGTGACCGGCACCCGCCGTCAGCCGGTCTCGATGCCCATGGATGCCTATCGCGACGGGGAAGAGGTGCACATCTGGATCGATGTGCCGGGCGTGCGCGAAGTCGACCTCGACGTCACGGTCGAGAAGTCGGCGCTCACGGTGACCGCCGAGCGGTCCTGGGAGCCGTCGGAGTCGATGCAAGTCCTGGCCAGCGAGCGGCCTCAGGGTAAGTTCAGCCGCACCTTCCAGCTCGGCGACAACCTCGACACCGAAGGCATGCAGGCCGACTACGACGATGGGGTCTTGCACCTCACCGTGCCGGTGGCCGACAAGGCGAAGCCCCGCAAGGTTCAGATCGGCCGCAAGGCGCTCGCCGGCTAGCGCCGGTGGCCGGGGCCCGGTGCGTCGTCTCCGCTTCGTCTCCCGAGCGGAGACGAGTACGTTGGGTTGATGCGCTCGATCGATCATCGAACCCGGCTCCAGAAGGACACGGTTGATCTCTCGTTCGAGCAAGTGGTCGATGAGGTTCTGCCCGCGGCCATCGCCTCCTACGGCGATCTTGCGGCCCGCGGTATCGCCTAC
>JABDJW010000303.1 GCA_013002375.1 Acidimicrobiales bacterium
GTCCGGGGCGGAGGTCGTCGGTGGTGTTTCCGTCGTGGCGGGGGCTGCCGTGGTGGCCGGTGCCGTCGTCGTGGGTGCGGCGGTCGTCGTCGGCGGTGCCTCCGTCCAGCAGAATGTGGCCTCGATCGGGTCGACGCTGTTCTTGCTGTTGTCCGGGCTGAGGTCAGGGCGGTGATGGGCCCGGACGTACGCGGCGTCGGTCGCGAGCTGCACGGAACCCAGCGAGCCCTGCCAAACGGCCGATACGGTCTGGTCGGCCAGGTCTTCGGTCGGAGCGGAGGTGGCGATGACTTGACCACCGGCGTCCAGGAATTGGATGTCCCAGCGTTCCGAACTCTGGGTGACGTTGATCCGCTCCGGGTACGAATCCGACGAGAGCGCATTGGTGATCGAGACCGTGCCGGCCGGCAGCGCGACCGCCGAGTTTGCGCTGATCGGTACGCCCGGGTCGATCAACCGGTAGCCTTGAAACCCAACGGTGATGCACTGTTGTGTCTGGGCCCCGGCCAGCGGTGCGGCCAAAGCGGTGCACAGGCTGAACCCGATGGCTGCGAGGGTGAACGAAGCGAGTGGCTTCTTGGAACGATGAAATAGCACGAGAGATACCTCGAAACATGAAAGAGGCGGGGAAGTGCCCCAAAAGGGTTGGTGTCACCAAGAGTGCCGCGTGGCGACGACCATCCGAATGGGAATTTCGGACCATTTCAGATTCGAACGACGCGAGCGCCGAGCAGGCGTTACTTCGGAGCAACGCCGGCGGCGAGCGCAACGTGGCGTTTGGTCGGCCACATCCGTACCCCCAGGCGCCACAACTCGACGAGATCGAGCATCGTCACCATCGCCGGATCGACGTGGGCCAGCCGTTTCGTCTGTTCGGCAAACAGCGGATCGGTCGGCTCGCCCGGGTCGGCGTCGAGGTAACGCGCGTGTTCGACGCACCGAGCAAAGACGGCGCGGGTGCGCTCGCGGGCTGATGTTCTGCTGCGAAGCGCGCTGAGGCCCCACTCGCCGGCGAGGCGATGGGTTGTGGCGTCCTGGTGGCGACGGAATTGGACAGTTGCGGTGCGATCCAGCACGAAGGTGCCGCGCGATGCCGCGACCAGGGCCAACCACCAGTCGTGCATGACCACCGGTCGGCCATCGGCAATGGCGCGGGCGAGCTCGGCCAGTTCCCGGGTGCCGGTGATGGTGTTGCCGATGGCCGCGTTGAGCATCAGGAGTTGCCCGAAGGTGACCCCCTCGATGGGAACCCGTCGTTGGTCGAGCGCCGATTCGGCGATCAGTTCGCCGGCCTCGTCGATCAGGGTGGCGTCGGTCGCGACCATCGCCGGCCACGGCCTTTCGACTGCATTGGATTCCGACCGCACCGCCTCGAGCAGGCCCACCGTGTAGCTCAGCCGGTTGGGCTGCCAGAGGTCGTCTTGATCACAGAGGGCGAAGTAGGGCGTGTCGACGGTGCCGAGTAGGCGCAGGTACGCCGCCGCGGGTCCTTGCCCGGATTCGGCTTGGTAGACCCGCACCCGGTCGTCGCCCGCCGCGAAGGATTCGATGATCGCCGCACTGTCGTCGTCGGACCCGTCGTCGCTGACGTGCAGCAGCCAGTCGTCGTGGGTCTGCTCGGCGATCGAGGCCAGCTGCTCGGGCAGGAAGCGGGCGCCGTTGAAGGTCGACAACAAGATCGTGACCGGCGGCGCGGGCTCAGGTGAACGGGAACTCACCGGCCCATCATGCCGTGGATTGCGCTCGATCATGTGCAGCGAACCGGCCTGGTTCGTACCCTGGGGGATCGTGCCGCCGTCGTCTACCCGCACCCGTTGGCAACGGGCGTTCTCCCGGTGGTCTTCGCCGCGACGGCGAGCCCGGATTCCCAGCCGCGCCCGCCCGGCCGAGTTGTGGTCGCATCGTCGCCGGCTCGGGTCGAGCGTCAAGCCGAGTCGCTACGTCGGCATGGGCGACATCGCCGATGATGAACGGCTGATCGGGCTGATGATGATCCGCAACGAAGCCGACATTCTGGACGAATCGCTGCAGTCGGCCGTGCGGTGGTTCGATCGAATCCTGGTGCTCGATGGCACCGACCCGGGCGTCGAGCGAGATCGCACCGATGCGATTCTGGCTCGCTACCCCGAGGTTGTCTTCGTCGCCCGCGATGGGGATCTGCCCTTTGGCGGCCCGGTGCGAGATGGCGCCCGGCAGTACCTGCTCGACGAAGCTCGGCGACGCTACGGCACCGACAACTGGATCGGCGTCCTGCACGGCGACGAATTCTGGCTCCGTGACCCCCGACCGATCATCGCTGCCCACCACCCGCTGACCGACCCCTGCCTGCGATTTCGGCTGGTGCACTTCTTCCTGCACACGTCCGATCGCGATCGCTGGCCGGAGCTCGCGGCCAAGCCGGTGCGTGAACGGGTCACGCATTTCATGTGGCCCGGCGTTCCCGAGACCCGGGTGTTTTTCGACACCGGCACCCGCGACTACGAGGTGCATCGTCACTCCAAGGTCGTGCCGCGCACCCTCCGCGCCGGGCCGCTGATCGACGGGTATCCGTTGGTCCAATACAACGAGCGAACCCCCGAACAGGTCGTGGACCGGGCCGAACAACGCAAGGCGGCCGGCTGGCAGCAGCTGCACTACGACCACATCGAAGGAACGGGTGATGTCTTCGTCGAGTCCCTCCATCACCCTGGTCAACCCGAGTTCGGGCACGAGCATCCGGACCCCGAGCGCGGCCGGCCGGAGGCGTACAGCCAGGCCGACTTCCCGTTCGGTCTCGACGGCGCCATGGCCCAGGCCCATTTTGTGACCGACGCGACTGCGGTGCCCGAGGGTGTCACCTTGCTCGATCCGGCGATCAACCTGCTGAGCGGCGCACTGGGGTTGCTGGCCTTGATCGACAGGCCCGGTGCGATTCGATCCCGACAGTGGCGCCGGAGCGTGCGTGGTCGGCTGGCCGATGTCGATTTCGACGACAACATCTCGCTGGTCGCGCGCGTGCTGTCGAGCCAGCGGCCGACCGTCGGGCAACGCCGGATCGCCGTGCGGGACTTCATGCACGAGATTGCGGACCGCCATGCCGGTCCGAGCGGCTGGGCCCTCCTGGTGCCAACCCAGGAGCTCGTGGCGATCGCCGCGGTGTTTCCGGACGCCGTATTCCCCGACGGGGGTTACCCTCGAGCTCGGTTGGGAGAGGGATTGTGAGCATCGAGTTGGAGGATGGCGAGCTGTTCACCCTCGACGATGGCACCGAGCTGATCGTCGGTTCGCTCACCCAGCGCAACTGGAGCCGGGTGGCCCGCGGCCGCCATGACGGGCAGGACTGTTTCGTGAAGCAGTTCATCGATCGCACCGGCGCGGTCCACGCCAAGGGTCTGGCCGGCGAGCTGGCCACCCAAGGTTGGCTGGTGGCCGACCCGCCGCCCGACGTCACGGTCGTGCCGGTTCGAGCCCATAGCACCGAACGCCATGTGCTCGTGTACCCCTTCGTGGAGATGCGAACGGTCGATCAGTTGGCGGTGGACGGCGACCTACCGGCTGCGCTGGCGAGCCGGTTGGGGACCGTCCTTCGCTCGGTCCTCAACGCGGTCGACAACAGTGGCTGTGTGACGGTCTGGAAGGGGCTCGATATCAAGAACCTCGGTGTCGGGCCGGCCGAGCGCAACGGCGGGCAACCGATCTATCTGTTCGATCTCGGCCCGACCGTCACCGTTACCCAGGCCGATGCGGCGGCCAGCGTAGTGACCTCGATCCTACTGATGCACTGGAGCCGTGAGCCCCGCCGCAATGGCCTCCTGGCCCACGCCGAAACCGTGCTGAACCTGGCCGGCGCGATCTCCCCGCTCACGACCCACGAGCGGGTGCAGCAGCGGTTGCAGGACATGTTCGACTTGCGTCGGCACGAGACGCAGGAGCGGTCGCGCCTGCGGGCCGAGGCGCTCCGCATCGGTATGGAAACCGCCGGTCGGCTCTACTGGCGGCGAGCCCGAGCCGCCGCGTCGGCGTTGGAGTATCGAGCGTGATTCCCAGCGTTTCGGTCGTTGTGCTCAACTGGAATTCGGGCCCGCTCGGCGCCGAGGCGGCCCGCTCGGTTCTGGCCCAGAGTCACCCCAAGGTCGAGTTGGTCGTCGTGGACAACGGCAGCGACGACGATTCGCTGGCCAAGATCAAGGCGGTCGCCCCCGAGGCGGTCTACGTCCAGCTGGCGACCAACCGAGGGTTCGCGGCCGGTATGAACGCCGGCATCGCCGCAAACCGATCCGACTTCGTCGTCCCCCTCAACTGCGACGCCACCCTCGATCCCGATTTCGTGCGCTCGGCCTTGGCCGTGCATTGGGCGCATCCCCAAACCGCGATCGTCGGCGCCAAGGTGCGTTCGGCCGACCACGTCAGCGGTCCGCTCGACCTCACATGGACGATGCGGGTCGCGTTCCGCGACACCGATCGGCTGACGACGTGCCACAAAGCGGACGGCTCGTGTCCGGTCATGCGCCGGGCGGCGCTCGATCAGGTGATCGAGACGTTCGGCAGCGGGCCCTACGACGAGTCCTACGACACCTATGGTGAAGATCTCGAT
>JABDJW010000327.1 GCA_013002375.1 Acidimicrobiales bacterium
GACCGGCGGCGGTCGACTGGCGGGTGGGCGCGGCCGCCGCGGCCTGGGCCGTCGTGCTGCGGGGCGGGGCACCGCCGCGCAGGGCGTGCTGGCCATCTCGGTAGCGGCGAAGGTCACTGCGGAAATCTTCGGCCGACGGATACCGGTTGGCCCGCTTCTTGGCCAGCGACTTCATGGTGATGGCGCTGATCGACGCCGCGATGTCCGGCTTGTGTTCCTTGGGGGCCTTCGGCACTTCGGTCACGTGTTGGTACGCGATCGCGACCGGCGATTCGCCCTTGAACGGCGGCTGGCCGACCAACATCTCGTACAGCACGACCCCCAGGGAGTAGAGGTCGCTCCGAGGATCGACCGCCTTACCCTGCGCCTGTTCGGGGCTGAAGTAGGTGGCGGTACCCATGACCATGCCGGTGCGGGTGAGATCGTCATCGGCAGCTTCGCCGGCCGGGCCGGCGATCGCCGTGGCAATGCCGAAATCGGCGACCTTCACGTGCCCATCGGGGGCCACCAGAACGTTGCCGGGCTTGATGTCGCGATGCACCAGCCCGTTGCGGTGGGCGAAGCTCAGCGCGGCGGCGACGTCGGTCGCGATCTCGGCGGCACGATCGGGGTGCAGGGGCCCTTCGGCCCGCAGGATCTCGGCCAGCGACCGGCCCTCGACGTACTCCATGACGATGAAGTAGGTGTCGTCCTCTTCGCCCCAGTCGAACACGTTGACGATGTTCGGGTGGCTGAGATTGGCCGCCGCCTGGGCTTCCCGGCGAAAGCGGGCGACGAAGGCGGCATCACGAGCAAAGGAGGGGAACAGCACCTTGACCGCAACCGGGCGGTCGAGCAACTGATCCCGGGCGAGAAAGACATCGGCCATGCCGCCTTTGGCCAACTGGCGATGGAGCTCGTACCGACCACTGAAAACGGTCGGACCTTGTACGGACATAGTGCATGAGTCTACTGAGGACAACCCCGGCACAAGCGGCATCCCCACCCACTTTGACCGGTTTCCTGACCGGCCTCTGTCACTCGCCGATGTCGCCGACCGGGGGCGGGGGCGGCGGCTTCAGGGCCTGGGCCAGCACCGCCTGGGCGATCGGACCCGCCGTGCGACCCCCGGTCTGTTGGCCGACGGCGGGGTCGGCCTCGACGCTCACCGCGACGGCGACGGTGGGTGTTTCCCCAGGTGGGCCAGCAAAACCGATCACCCACGCGTTGGTCTCCTCCACATCGCGCCCGAGCTGGGCGGTGCCGGTCTTGCCGCCGACCTCGAATCCGTCAATCGCCATGCTGCGGGCCGTGCCGGATTCGACGACCTCCACCATCGCCTCGCGCAGATCTCCTGCGCTGGCCGGCGACATCGCCTGGCGCCAGGTGGTGGCCGAGGCCTCATAGATCCGTTCGGCATCGCGGTTTCGGATCTCGGCGACCACGTAGGGCGCGGGCACCAACCCCTCATTGGCCACGGCCGCGGCGACCAGCACCATCTGCAGCGGCGAGGCCCGCACATCACCCTGGCCGATGCCGGCGCGGGCGACCGCCGGCGTGTCCTCGAACACATCGACACCGGGGCTGATGACCTCGGGGGTGTTCGGCCGACCGGTCCGTTCGTAGTAGCTGGTGACCGACTGCAGCGACTCGCCGTACTCGGTCGGGAACGTCGATGCCGCGGCCGCCGGGAGATCGATCGGCGGCCGATCGTTGAAGCCGAACGCTTCGGCGCTCTCGACCATCTGCACGGGCCCCACGGTTTCGGCCGCCATGTGGGCGAAGCCGGTGTTGCACGAGACCCGGAGTAGCTCCCGCAGCGGTCCGCCACACGACGACCCACCGAAGTTCGCGATCGAGAGTTCGGTGAGCGGCGGCTGGTACCCCGCGCTGTCCGGGTAGAGCGGGCTGTCGAGCCGCACCGCGGTGTGATCGAGCGCCGCGGCGGCAGTGACCACCTTGAACGTCGAGCCCGGAAACTCGGTCTCTCGATAGGTACGGCTCTTGAGCGGGTCGTCTTCGTCGGCCAACAGCGCGGCGCGCGCCTCACGCACCGCGGCGTCATCGAAGCTGGCCAACACCGCCGGGTCGTAGGACGGCCACGACCACATCGCCAGCACTGCACCGGTGCGGGGATCGAGGGCGACGACGGATCCCTTCCGGTCGCCCAGCGCCTCGCGGGCCACCCGCTGCACGTCGCTGCGCAACGACAGCGTGAGGTCGGCCGTCGTCGGCCGGTCGATGAACCAGTCGCGATAACTGCCGAACTCCTGCTCGACGGTGCGGCCGGCCAGCTCGTCGTTGTACTGCCGCTCGACGCCTTCGAAGCCGAAGCTCAGCGAGAAGAACCCGGTGACCTCGGCGTACAACTCGCCTTCGGGGTACTCGCGCTGATGGTCGTACACCGGGTGGTCGACCTCGACCGATCGGGCGACGACGACACCGTCGCTGGTGCTGATCGATCCCCGCTCCTGCCCGAAGTCGCGCTGGATGGCCCGGGTGTTGATCGGTTCGTCCTGGAGCTCCTCGGCTTGGAAGATCTGGATGCGGTTGAGCTGTACGAACAACGCAAGATACAACACCATGATGCCGACGCCCAAGCGGCGGATGTGCCGGTTCATGCCGCCGGCACCGCGTGGGCGGTCGACTGGACGGTGCGGGTTTCGGCCTCGTGTGAGGTGCGCACCAGCAGGGCCAGCAACACGTAGTTCGACAACAAGCTCGAGCCGCCGTAGCTGACGAAGGGCAGCGTGATGCCGGTGAGCGGCACGATGCGGATGATGCCGCCGATGATGACGAACGCCTGCACCGCCATCAGCGTGGTGAGGCCGACGGCCAGCAGCTTCTCGAACGCGCCCTCGGCCCGCACCGCGATCCGCAGCCCGGAGCCGGCGAACAGCAGATAGCAGAGGATGACCGCGGTGCCACCGAGCAAGCCGAGTTCCTCACCGATGGCGGCGAAGATGAAATCGCTCTCGACGACATCGATTCGTTCAGGCGTGCCGAGGCCCAAACCGGTGCCGGTCAAGCCGCCGTCGGCCAAGGCGAAGCTCGATTCGGTGAGCTGACGACCTTCGCCCAGATACGAATCCCACGGGTTGCGCCAGATGTTCACCCGGGTCTTCACATGACCGAACGTCGACCACGCCGCAACCGCGCCGCCGGTGAACAGCACCAGGCTGATGATCAGGTAGGAGATCCGTTCGGTCGCGATCCAGATCAGCACCACGAACAGGGCGAAGAACAGCAACGACGAACCCAGATCACGCTCGAATACCATGACCACGAGCGAGAAGCCCCACGCGACCACCACCGGACCGAGGTGTTTGGGCTCGGGTAACCAGAGCGGACCGATGCGCCATGTCGCGACCCGTAACAGATCGCGCTTCTCGACCAGGTAGCCGGCGAAGAAGATGGCCAGGGCGATCTTGGCGAACTCCCCCGGCTGCAGATTGACGGGGCCGATGCTGATCCAGATACGGGCGCCGAAGATGTTGCGACCGATGATCGGGAACAGCGGCAGCAACAACAACACGATGCCGACGACGCCGATCGAGTAGCGATAGCGCTGCAGATCGCGAACCCGCGGCACGAACAGCAGGGTGCCCACGTAGGCGGCGATGCCCAGTGCAGTCCAGGTGGCCTGGAGGCCGGGCAGATCACCCGACACGCCCCGCTCGCCGGCCAGCCGAGCGATCATCACATAGCCGATCCCGTTGAGCAGCGCAGCCAGCGGCAGCAAGAGCCCATCGGCAAAAGGAGCCAGCCGGCGGGTGGCCAGGTGCGCAAAGAGCAACAGGCCGAGCACGATGCCCAGGAACGGCAACAGGTTGGCCGGGATCACGGCATCGCTGCCCAAGCTCGCCAGCGTGTAGGCCGCCACGACGATCAGCGCTCCCAGGATGATCAAACCCAGTTCGGTGGTGCGCCGCACCCGGCTCATCATGTGGTGGTGGGCGGAGAAGCCTCCGGGCCCGAGGGTTCGGCCATCTCGGCTCGCTCCGCGACCAAGTTCATGACGTACTCGAGCGCTTCGTCGAAGCTGCCCCGCTCGACGCCGTCCTCGAGCTCGGGCACCGCCGCAGCTCGTACATCGCCGACCGTGTACGGCGTGCGCTCTTCGATGGTCGGGTCGAACCACAACAGGCCGCCCGGCCGACCCTGATAGATCACGATCTGTTCATCATCGAGCCCGGCGAAGTACGTGCCCCGCGCGGCGGTCAGCAGCGCCCACGCGGCGACGAGCACGACGGCCAGTACGCCGACGACCAGCAGCCAGGCCCGGAGGCCGAAGCCGGTACCGCCCGAGGACTGAGGCAGGCGCGGCGGGCCGGGCTCAGCAGGGTCGATGGTCGTGGTGATCGGGCCGACATCGGCGGCCGGTGGAGCACTCTCGGGAGTCGGTTCGGTGTCGGTTGGCGCCGCGGGCCCATCGATCCCGATGAAGACCTCGGCGGTGTCGTCGACCCGCGACGGTGGCGCCATCATCGAAGCGAGCGGCACGGTGGGATCGGCGTCCGGATCGACCAGATCGACCACCACCACCGTGATGTTGTCGCGGCCGCCGTTCTCGTTGGCCTGCCGCACCAGGTCCTCGGCGACCTCCTGCGGGTCGATCAACCGGCGCAACGTTGCGGCGATACCGCTGTCGGTGACCTCGCCGGTGAGCCCATCGCTGCACAGCACGAAGCGTTCACCGACGTTGATCGGCAGCGCGAACACGTCGACGTCGACATCGCGCTCGATCCCGAGGGCCCGAGTGAGCACGTTTCGGCGCGGATGGGTTTCGGCTTCGGCCGGGGTGAGGTGCCCGTCGCGAACCATGTCCCCGACCAGGGAGTGGTCGTGGGTGACCTGCTCGAGCTCACCGCCGCGCAGCACATAGATGCGCGAATCACCCACATTGGCCGCGACCAGCTCGGGCGGATCGCCCGGGAGCAACGCCAACGACGTGACCGTCGTACCCATGCCCCGCAGGTCGGCGTCCTCGATCGACGAATCGATGATGATCTCGTTCGCGGTGCGCACGAGCTCGACCAATTGCTCGACGGTCTCGACCTGCGCACCGTCGAAGGTGTTGACCGCCATCTCGGCCGCGATTTCGCCCGCTTGGTGGCCACCCATGCCGTCGGCGACCACGAAGTAGTTCTCAGCGACGATGTAATTGTCCTGGTTGACGGTGCGGACCTGCCCGACGTGCGAGGCCGCCCCGTACCGCAAGTGCGGGGCGCCGGCGGGGCCGGTGCTTGCGTCATCGCCGCTCATGTGAACTCCAGAACGGTATCGCCCACCTGCAACAGATCACCGGCGTGCGCAGGCTGCGGCGCCGACACCTTCTGACGGTTCAGGTACGTGCCGTTGGTCGAGCCGATGTCCTCGACCAGGAACTGCCCCTCGTGGCGAAACACCCGGGTGTGCATCTGGACACGAACGTGTCGTCGAGGGTGATGTGGCAGCCCGCGGCGCGACCGATGGTGATCTCGTCGACGAGATCGAAGGCGAGCCCCGCATGACTGGCCGGTTCGCGCACGATGAGCCGGGGCTGTTGGCCCGGCCGCTCCTCGAGGTGGTCGCTGCTGCCGGTGCGGCGCCGACGGCCACCACCGGTCGGCAGCCAAGACGGCGACGTGCCACCCACCTCGGTCCACACCGCGTGCAGCACTCGGAAGAAGAACAGGTACAGCAGTACCAGCAAGCAGAGCTTGAAGATGGTGAGAAGCTGCTCCGACACAGTGCGACAAGCCTACCGGTGCCACTCGATCGCTATCCGGGCACCACCTCCACCCCCGAAATTGCGCAACTGAGCGTGACCCGGTCACACCGATGTTCGCCGGAACGGGTGGGCTTGCAGCTAGCTCGCCTCGAAGACGATCGAGGTCACGCCGATCTCGATCACGTCGGTGTCCGACAACACGTGTTCACGAACGCGGACCCCGTTGACCAGCGTGCCGTTGGTCGAACCCAGATCGATCAACTTGTAGCCGTTGGCGTGGGGCCGAATCTCGACGTGGGTGCGGCTGACGTTGGTATCGGCCAGGGTCACGGTGCATTCCGCCAGCCGGCCGATCGTGGCCACGAACTCGCCCAGGACGATGCGTTCGCCGGTCGGGAGCACCAAGCTGCCCGCGCCGGCCCCACCATCGGCTTGCAGCATGCGGGCATCGATCTCGCACATGCCGGTGCGCAGGCTGGGGTCGGCCTCCAAGTGGATCTGCAGCGGACCCAAGAACCGGTAGCCCTCGTCGCGAGCATGGTCGCGCACCGACTCTGCGAGCTCGCGGATCAGCGTCTCCTCCACATCGGCGAACTCGGCCAGATCGTCGGGTTCGAGCCGCACGGCGAACGAATTCGGCACCACAGCCTCGCCCTGCACGCCCACCGAACGGCCATCGTCGGTCGCCCGCACCAGCTTGCGCCCGATCTCGACCGGTCGCACCGAGCTCTTGAACATGCGACCGAACAGGCCCTCGACCGCCCGCTCGAGCCGGCGCTCGACACTACGAATTCCCATCCCGAGACCTTACCGGCGCCCCACCCGCGCCCGGATGCGCCCGCCCCGCCTCATCTCGGATTCTGGCGAGGATGATGTGCGGCCCGCGACTCAATTCGTCGCCAGATTGCCGGGTGGCGGCTCATCATTGGATCTGGCGAGGATGATGTGCGGCCAGCGCGCACAATCCTCGCCAGAATCCGCCAAAGCGCAGAATGCAGGACCGGTCGGGGGCAAGACTGCGCTACCCTGACGCCTTGCTGCTCGCGCGAGTGGCGGAATTGGCAGACGCGCAGGATTCAGGTTCCTGTGTCCGAAAGGACGTGAGGGTTCAAGTCCCTCCTCGCGCACTTCGCTCGCTCGCCCTGGCGGGCTCGCACCGCTGCGTTTGCGCGAGCGCCCTGTTCTCTCCCGCTCCGCTCGGGCCGTTCAGGCCACGGAGGCCCCGCCGAAGGCGGCCACCAGCCCCGCGCTTGCTCGCCCCGGCGTGCTCGCACCGCTGCGCTCGGGCCGTTCAGGCCACGGAGGCCCCGCCGAAGGCGGCCACCAGCCCCGCGCTTGCTCGCCCCGGCGGGCTCGCATCGTTGCGGCTAGTCGCCCGATCGTTCCTCGGTCACCGGTTGGCGTTCGACCACGATGGCGGTGCCGATCTCGACCTCGGGGTTCTGGGCCGGCACGGTCGGGCCTCGTTCGCTGACGATGGCTGGGCCGAAGCCGGGTTCGGGCGGCAGCACGACGTCGGTGACCGTGGTCGGAGCAGGCGCCGGGGCCGGCTCGATCGTGCCGTCCGACGACGCCACCCAGATCGCACCGGCGATCGCGGCCGCACCGACCACGGCGGCGATCGGCCGGCCATGGTCCCGCAGCAGCTCCCGCAACCAGGAAGCCTCGTGCGCCGCATCGGGATCGATCCGGTCGAGGTGCGCGGCGACCTCGTTGCGCCGCTCGGCCAGTGTGTTGCGCAGAAGCGACAGATCGACCTGCTGGAACGGCACCGCCTCGTACAAGCGATCGCCGTGGAAGTCATGCAGCATGGCCAGGTAGTTCACCAGCGCCCGGTCCGAATCGGACTGCTCTCGCGCCGCTCGCCGGCTGGGGCCATGCCCCTTCGGCTTCGAGATGGCCACCTCGCCGCGTTCGAGATCGACGTGCACGTTCGACTTGGCCAACCGCGCGTTCTGCTCGGTCGGGGTATACAGATCGAGGAGCAGGTTGACCTCAGCCGCGTAGGTCTCGCGCTCACCGTGCTCGATGGCGGAGATCACCTCGGCCTCCACCCTCGACACGGCACTGGCCTGCCGCAGGCTGTGTCCAGCCTCCAAGCGGCGCCAACGCAGCAGGTACCCGAATTGCACGGTCGACGGCTTCGTCTGGAGTGCGGGTTGTGTGGTTTCGGTCTTGAACATGGTCGGAACACTTCCTGGGTAGCAGTTCCACTGGATCTTGTTCCTCGAGTATTCGGCGGTTTGTTTCGCCGACCTGAACATTTTTCTGACACTCGTGCAACGTGCGCTCCTCAAACCCCTCACCATGCCGACCGATGTACTCAACAAGCTGACTCGATCGTCTGGCCGCTGAATCCACACGATCGCTACCCGCCAGGAGGCCTTTCGTGGGACTGTTCACGAGCCAATCCGAATCCAGCCCAACCGTCGCCACCGATTCCGGCACGAAATTCCGCCTCTTGGTGGCCGACGACGACCCGCATGACCGCCTGCTCTTTGGCATGGCGGCCGATGAATCCGGCCACGACCTCGACGTGCATTTCGTCGACGACGGCCTGGAGGCGCTCGAGTATCTGCGCACCGAGGGCGCCGTCGATGTCGTCATCCTCGATCTGCGCATGCCCCGATGCGATGGTCACGAGGTGCTCGCCGCCATGGCCGCCGACCCCGAGCTACAGGACATCGCCGCCATCGTCTTCAGCAACTCGCGGCGTGATCAGGACATCGAGACCAGCGTCGAAAGCGGCGCACTCTGGCATGCGGTCAAACCGAGCACGTACGAAGACCTCGTCGAGTTCGTGAACTCCGTCGTCTCGCACTGCTCGTCATGAGACCGGAGTCGGCGCACCTGTTCTCCACCAGCCTGCTGGACGGAAGTGCGATCAGTCACGTCGTGGTCCTCGAGGACAACGATCAAGATGCCGAACGCATCGGCCGCTTGCTGCGCCGGGTCTGGCCGGTCGGTCTCACCATCGATCGCCACGACTGCCTCGCTGCCTTTCTCGACGACAGCCAGGTGTCCCGAGCCGATGTCATCCTGACCGATCTCGGGTTGCCCGACGGCAAGGGCATCGAAGTGATCGAACAGGTGCAGGCCCATGCCGGCACGGCGCCGATCGTCGTGCTCACTGGCGAGAGCGACCCGTCGGTCGCCGAGCGGTCGCTGCTCGCGGGCGTCGAGGACTACCTCGTCAAGGACGGCCTCAACACCGACGGGCTCGAGCGATCGATTCGTCACTCAGTGGTCCGGTCCCGGAACAAGCATCAGCTCCTGCAGGCCACCCAGGCGCTGCACCGATCGAACACCGAACTGGACAACTACGCCGCCATCGTCGCGCACGACCTACGGGCGCCGGCCCGCACCGCCCGCCTCTTGGCCGATCGAATTCGCGCGAATCTCCAGTCACCCGAAATGGTGACCGACCTCATCGACCGACTCGATGACTGCCTCGGCCACCTCGAACAACTCATCTCCGGGCTGCTCGAGTTCGCGAGCGTCAACGACGCCACCATCGGCGAGGCCCACTTCGATCTCGCGGCGATGGTCGACGAGATTCGTGACGACCTCGCCGCAGATCTCGAGAAGAGCGGCGGCCGACTCGAATGTGACTCCTCGCTCGACATCGCCGGCGAGCCGTTGCTGATGAAGCAAGTGCTGAGCAACATCATCGAGAACAGCATCAAGTACCGACGGCCCGACGTTGCACCAATCGTGACGGTCAGCGCGGAGCGACACGGCCGCAACATGCGCCTCACCATCGAGGACAACGGCATGGGGATCGAGCCGGAGTATCACGAACGGGTCTTCGGGCTGTTCGAACGGCTCCACACCGACCAGCAGGTCGAAGGGCTTGGGCTTGGGCTTTCCTGGTGCCAGAAGGTTGTCGAGTTGCACGGTGGGTCGATTCAGGTCGCCGCGCCCGACGCCGATCACGGCACGACCATCACCATCTCGCTGCCGCACCGACTGGGTGCGCCTGCGCTGGCCGGAGCGGGATCGTGACGACCACACTCGACCCCCGGCCGAGCGACACCGAGCCCGCACCGCCATCCACTGAGGTGATCGGTTCGTTGGGTCTCGACGACGGATTCGACGATCATCTGCACGTCACCCACACCGCATGGCGATTTCGGCGGGCCCCCTGGCTGGTGATGATCCTCCTGATTCTGGTCACCGTTCTACTGGTGCAATTCACCCGGGTGCGAAACACCAGCGAAGCGCAAGCCCGATTCGAGGCGAGTGCAGAGCAAGCGGTCGGCCTGGTCGAAGAACGGCTGCGGAAATACGAAGTAGCTCTCCGCGGCGGAATCGCCTCGATCGCGCTCAACCGCAGTCGAGTGTCGAATGAGGAATGGAAGGTCTTCGCCGACACCCTGGACATCGTCGACCAGTACCCGGGTGCCCACGGCATCGGCGTGATCCATCATGTGGAGCTCGACGATCGGGAGGAATTCCTGGCCCGGCAACAACAGACCCGTCCGGACTTCACCATCCATCCCGAGCACAACGGCGCCGAACTGCTGCCCATCACCTACATCGAGCCGGCTCAGGAGAATCGCGAGGCGGTCGGCCTGGACATGGCCCACGAAGCCAACCGCTACAGCGCGCTGCAACGGGCCCGGACGACCGGTCTGCCCCAGATCACCGGGCCGATCAACCTGGTCCAGGCCGAGACCGAAGGCGCCGGCTTCCTGCTCTATGCACCCTGGTACTTCGGGGTGGTCAGCGACGACGCCTCGCGCGAGCAGAACTTCGGCGGCGCCGTCTACATGCCCTTCGTCTTCACTCGATTGATGCACGGCTCGCTGAACCAGGACAGTCGCACCCTGCGGTTGCGGGTCAAAGACCGCGACGCGGTGCTCTTCGACGAACTCCGGCCCGGCGTGGCCGATTTCGATCCCGAGCCGATGTTCACCGGCACGATCCTGGTGCCCGTCTACGGCCGCTCGTGGACGTTCGAGATCTGGTCAACCCAGTCGTTTGCCGACGACGCCGCCGATCAAACCGACGAAATCATCTTGCTGGGCGGCCTGGGCGTCTCCGTGTTGGTCTTCGCCTTCATGACCGCCCTGACCGCGTCCAACCGCCGGGCCGAAGCAGTCGGCGACGAGCTCGAGCGGCAAGGGGTGCGGCTGCACCAATCGAATACCGAACTCGAGCAGTTCGCGTCGGTGGCATCACACGACTTGCGCACGCCGTTGCGGGGCATCGACGACTTGGCCGAATACCTCCAGGAGGACTTGGCCGACTACATGAGCTCTCCGGATGCGAACCCCGACGTCCGGCACAACCTGGATCGCATCCGGCACCAGGTGGGCCGCTCGAACGAGATGATCTCGGGCATCCTCGACTATGCCCGCATCGGCAACTCCGCCGATGCATCCCGGATCGACGACGTCGGCGTCGCAGTGCTGGTCAACGACTTGCGCGTCGATCTCGGCCTCGACGACACGCAACTGCGCTACTTCGGGCCGGCCCAGATCTCGATTCGACGGGCCGTGCATTTCATCCAGGTCCTCCAGAACCTGGTGAGCAACGCCCGCAACCACCACGACGACCCGGACAACATCGAGATCCGAGTCGAGATCTCGCGTGAACGAGAACGATGGATCGGCCGGGTCAGCGACAACGGTCCCGGCATCGATCCCCGTTACCACGACCGCGTGTTCGGGGTGTTCGAGCAACTCAAGAACGACGGATCGGGAACCGGTATCGGATTGCCCATCGCCAAGAAGATCGTCGAGCAGATGGGTGGCCAGCTCCGCCTGGAGTCCGAAGTCGGCCATGGCTCCACCTTCCACTTCGATTGGCCCGTCGCCCGGCTGGCATCGAGTCACGACGCCGCCGCGACCGCGTTCGACCCGGAGATCGAACGATGAACTCGCAGACACTCACCGTGTTGGTCGTCGAGGACAACGACCTGGACTACGAACGCATTCGACGCGTCGCCCAACGCATCGACTTGCACAGTGAGCTCGTGCGAGCGGTCGACGGCCGCGATGCACTCGACAAGCTCCGCGGCGACGGCCCGGACGACCCGATCGAGCGGCCCGACGTGGTGTTGCTCGATCTGAAGACGCCGCGGATGAACGGCTTCGAGTTTCTTCAAGAACTCCGGGCCGACGAGGACTTTCGCGCCACGCCGGTCGTCGTGTTGACGTCGTCTGATGCGCCCCGCGACATCGAGCGGGCCCAAGCCCTCGACATCGACGGCTACCTCCTCAAGCCGATCCAACGCGACGGCCTGCTCGGTTCGCTGCAGATCGTCAGCGAGGGCCCCGACGAGCGCTGACCCCGAAGTTCTGGGCCATTCTGCTCGCCGAAACGGTGGCGAGACCGCTACCTTGACCACCGCGCTTCTCCGCATCTTCGCCGTATCAACCAACTCGTAAGGGTCACCAGGCATCTGGCCGGGGCGACCCAGGGGGCCACACATGCAACATCTACGGATCTTTGGCGTCATCCTTCTCGCCTTCGCGCTGATCGCCAGCGCCTGCTCATCGGGTGGCTCCGACACCGAGGCCGCCACCGAACCAAACCCGACGGAGGCCGCGACGGCCACCACCGCTCGGGCTCCGGAAACCACCGAGGCAGCAAGCGAATCCGAGCCTGCGCCGCCCTACGAGATCCCGGACTACAGCGAGGAAGCCTTGGCCGCCGGCTTCGTGGGCACCGACTTCGAACTACCCGAGGAAGAACCCGATGGCCCGCTCGGCGCGATCGGCTTCAGCCGCTTCGTCTACACCGAGACCGCCAACGGCGATGTCGTTCCGACCTTTGTCGAAGGCCCACCCGGCCGCCAGGTGCGCTGCCAGAATTTCGAGCAGGACTGCTCGTATCAGGAGCTGAAGGCCCTCTATGAGAGCGACGACGAGATTCCCGAGTACCTGGAGATGGATCGCGCGACGCTCGGCGAACTGGTCGATCAGCTCGATCAAGTCAACGACTTCGTGAACAGCTTCGCCGACATTCACGAGGCCTGCGCGCGGGGCTACAACCCGACCACCAACCAAACGGCCAACATGGGTATCCACATGCTGAAGGGCGAACTCACCAACGAGTTCGACCCCAGCGATCCCAAGATGGTGCTGTTCGCCCGCGATGGCGGCACCGATGCCGGCTCCGCCATCGGCGACTGCGAAGGCGACCGGTTCGTGAACGACGACCAGGCCGACGAGTACGAGGCGGTCGGCGCGGTGTTCAACCTGAATCTCACCGAGGAACACCCCGAGGGCTTCGCCGGTGACATCGACAACTGGCACATCCACTACAACACCTGCCTCTCCCCCAAGTCGGGCACCGACTCGGTCGGTACCGAAGAGGACTGCCAGCAAGCCGAAGGCTTCTTCGTGCCGTTCATTCCGAGCTGGATGATGCACGCGTACGTCGCCGACGACTTCGAGGCCCAGACCGGCGTGTTCTCGATGTTCAACCCGTCGGTGTACCCCGCGGTCACCGCCGATCAGCTCCGCGAGCGTTCCGACCAAGCCATCGAGGGTGCGGTCAACGCCCAGATCCTGAACTTCAACTACGGCGAGATCACGGCCGCGCCGGGTGAACCGATCGTGTTCTCGAACTCCGATGCCGTGCCGCACACCGTCACGTCGGGCTCACCGCTCGCACCGATCGAGGGCTTCGACTCCGGCGTGCTCGGCACCGGACAGCGTTTCGAACTCAGCTTCGACGAGCCCGGCGAGTACGCGCTGTTCTGCGCACTCCACCCGGACATGCAGGCGATCGTCACCGTGCAGTAACTCGGTTCGCTTCAGTCCTTGCGGGACGGGGCGTGATCCATCTTCATGTACAGACCGCCCACCCGCAGCTCGTCGACCATCTGCTGAATCCGCTTGGCTCTCGTCTCGGGCCGTTTGGCCCGAGCGATCCAGCCCAGATAGTCGTTGCGTTGATAGTGCGGGCGGGCCTCGTAGTCGGCCATCACCGCGTGATCGCGTAGCTCCTGCTCGACGTCGGGAGGCATCGGATTGATCGCCCGCCTGGCCATTACGGCTCGACGATCGGGAAGAACATCTTGAAGTCGGCCATCAGGTCCCAGAGGGCCACCACCTTCGTGGCATCGCCCTCGACGGTCGCCGTGCCGGCCGCGATCGCCTCGGCGATCGAGCCGCCCTCCGCCACGAGATCGTCGAGCACCGAACGCGGCGCCCGGACGGTCGCGACCGGTGCCTCGGGCACCCGGCCGACCCAGCCGTGCATCGTGCCATTGGAGACGCCGATACCGATGGTGTCGGCGGTGTCGGTGACCTCCCATACCAGCTCGAAATCACCGAGTTCCACCGCACCCGAGCCGTCGAGCCGGATGGCGAGGTAGTCGAAGATCTGGTGCAGGGTCATGCCCTTCGCGTTCTCGAGGATGGGCCGCACGACGGCCGGAACATCGAGCGTGCCGGTCCGCAACTCCATCGCGCCCATCAGATAGACGTCGCGCCACGGGCCGGCCTCGGCCTGGTACCCGAGCTGCTCGAAGGCATCGGCCTGCAGGTGGCGCGCGGCCTCGTGGGCCGGGTCGGCGAAGACCGCGTGGCGCAAGACCTGTGCGACCCAGCGGTAGTCGCCGGCGTCGTAGCTCTGCTGGGCCTTGGCGACGAGGGCATCGACGCCGCCCATGAACTCGACGTACCGCTCGGCCGACTCGACCGGCGGGTACGGGTGCAGGCTCGATGGGTGGCCGTCGTAGAAGCCGAGGTAACGCTGATACACGGCCCGGACGTTGTGGCTGAGCGTGCCGTAGTACCCGTGGCAGCTCCACTCGTTCCAGAGCCCGGGGGGCAGTTCGAGCATGTCGGCGATCTCATCGGGGGTGTGGCCGAGATTGACCAGCCGCATCGTCTCATCGTGGATCCAGCGGTAGAGATCGCGCTGCTTGGTCATGTAGTCGATGACGTCGTCACGGCCCCAATGAGGCCAGCTGTGGCTGGCGAAACAGGCTTCGACCTCGTCGCCGTACTTGTCGAGCGCTTCCTCGATGTAGCGGCTCCACGCCAGGGCATCGCGCACCACTGCGCCTCGTAGCGTCAACACGTTGTGCATGGTGCCGGTGCAGTTCTCGGCCAAACACAGCAGTTTGTGGTCGGGAAAGTAGAAGTGCATCTCGGCCGGCGCTTCGGAATCCGGGGTGAGCTGGAATTCGAACCGAACGCCGTCGAGGGTGAGTTCCTGACCGGTGTGGGTGATGTCGATCGTCGGCGCCACCATGGTGATCTGGCCCACCGGAACGCCCTTGCCGAGGCCTTGATCGACGTGACCGCGCTCGTCCCAAGGCAACAACATGCCGTACTGGTACGTGGCCCGGCGGCCCATCGCGGCACCGGCCGCGACGTTCTCGGCCACCGCGGCGTGCAGGAAACCCTCGGGCGCGACGATCGGGATCTTGCCGGCCTCGACATCGGCGCGGTCGATCATCCCCAGGCACCCGCCGAAGTGATCGACGTGCGAATGGGTGTACACGACCGCGGTGACGGGCAGGTTCTCGAGGTGCTCGTGCACCAGCTCGAGTGCAGACTTGGCGGTTTCGATCGTGGTCAGCGGATCGATCACCACCCAACCCTCGGTGCCCCGGATGAACGTCGTGCACGAAGTGTCGTGGGACCGAACTTGATAGAAGCCGGGGATGATCTCGAACAAGCCGTGCACGCCGTTGAGTTTGGCCTGGCGCCAGAGCGACGGATTGACGCTGTCGGGGGCATCGCCGTCGACGAAGGCCCACCGGGCGGTGTCCCACGCGACCGGCATCCACTGCGCGGCGCCGGTGGTGTTCTCGTTCGCAATCTCCGTCTGCTCGCGGCTGGCGATGAACCCGCGGGTGGCCCGCTCCGTGTCGCGCGGGTCGTCGGGTGGCAGGGTCGACGCAAAGGCCTGCTGGCTGGCGATCGTGTGGTCGGTGGCCGGGTTGCGACCCTGCTCGTCTCGCTCGATGCTCATGGGTGCATACTCTCGTCAGCGGCCATGGCGGGCAAGATGGCGTCAAACCAGGCCGACTTCCTGGCCGGGAACGCGATTCGCGACTTCGGCTTGGGCGAACGACCCCGCGATCGGCCTACGTTGTCGCTATGGCTTCATCCGCTGCACACTTTGGACCGTTGGCCCAGCTCGCCGGCGAGCCCGCATCGGACGAGGCGTAGCCATGGCCGCGATCTGGTCTCGCCTCGGGCCCCGGCTGCAGTTCCTCCGCCGACGGATCCAGTTCCGGCTGGCCGCCCTGACCGGCCGCGAGTCCGCGCTACCTCCCCCCGCATTGGCCCGCCTGAACGGTCCGGGCGACTTCGTGGAGATGGGCGAAGCGATCGTCCGCGATCTCCAGGAGGCGGCCGGCCTGCAAGCCGATCATTCGGTGCTCGATGTCGGCTGCGGTGCAGGCCGAACCGCGCTGGGCCTCACCCAGTTCTTGAGTTCCAACGGGCGCTACGAGGGGTTCGACATCGTGCCCGAGGCGGTGGCGTGGTGCCAGCGCAACATCTCGAGCGCGCACCCGAACTTCCAGTTCGAGCTGGCTGATCTGTCCAACCCGCATTACCACCGCGGCGCCTCCGAGGCCGGCGCCTACCGCTTCGCGTACGACGACGCCAGCTTCAACACCGCGGTCGTCACCTCGGTGTTCACCCACCTCCGCGCCGCGGCGACGGCCAACTACATCGATGAGATCGCCCGGGTGCTCAGGCCCGGTGGCGCGGTGATGGCCACCTTTTTCCTGGTCGACGAACAATCACGCGCCGCGATGGCCAGCGGCGCAGCCACCTTTAGCTTCTCCGAGATCGCCGACGGGTCGCTGGTCGCCAATGTCCACGATCCCGAAGGAGCGGTCGGTCACGACAAGGCCGAGCTCCTGGACCAGTGGCGCGAGGCGGGGTTGGAGCCCGAGGTGGTGTGGCGGGGCGACTGGTCAGCCCACCCGGAGGGCACTCGTCACCAGGACGTCATCGTCGCCCGCAAACCGACCTCGTAGCCGCCGCAGCCGATCACTGGGAACCCTCGCCGCTCTCGCCCTAGGATTTCCCCATGGACGGGACCAGCTTCACCGAGATCCCGCTGGTGGATGTCGGCCGCTGGCGTGGAGGCACTCGGCCCGAGCGGCAAGCCTTCGCCGATGAGGTGCGGGACATCTGCCATCGGGTGGGGTTCTTCATCGCGGTCAACCACGGCGTCGACACCGAGCTGACCGAGTCGGTCTTCGCCACCCTCCGCCGGCTGTTTGCGCTGCCCGAATCCACCAAGCGACAGATCGACAAGACCGACAGCCGCCACTTTCGCGGCTGGGAGCCGGTCGGAACCGAATCGACGAACAACCGGACCGACCACCGCGAACAGATCGACCTGTGGACCGACGGCAAGTCCCACCCGCCCGACGCCGAACCGCCGTATCTGCGTTTGATGGGCCCGAATCAGTGGCTCGACGATGCCGTGCTGCCCGGCCACCGCGACGTGATCGAACGCTGGATCGAACAGGTCCACCGGTTCGGAGACCGACTGCTCGCCATCTTGAGCCTTGGCCTGGGGCTGGCCGAGGACCATCTGGCCGCACTGTTCGGCCCCGAGCCGATGTCGCTCACCAAGCTGATCCATTATCCGCCGACGCCGCCCGGGGAAGCCGGGGTCAACGGTCACCACGACACCGGATTCGTCACCATCCTGGCCGCGGGCGACACCCCCGGGCTCGAGGTCCAGAATCCCGATGGCGAGTGGATACCCGTACCGATCGTGCCCGACAGCTTCGTCATCAACCTGGGCGAGATGCTCCAGGCGATCACCGGCAACTACTTCGTCGCGACTCCCCATCGGGTGATCTCGGCGACCGAGCGCTACGCGGCGGGGCACTTCCTGGGCCCCTCGTTCACGACCGCACTCACGCCGCTGCCGCTGGCGCCACCGTTCGCCGAGGCGGTCGCAGCCAGCCCCCGTCATGCCGGCGCCGGCTACATGGC
>JABDJW010000017.1 GCA_013002375.1 Acidimicrobiales bacterium
CTCCGATTCGGTTGCCCTCACCATCATGGGCCTGGGCACAATGGTCGTTGCCCTCCTGCTGGCGTCGGTCTGCCTGGTCGCGACCGTCGTCTCCCTGCGCCCTTCGGGTATGGCCCTGCACCGGGTGCCGGCGTTCTCGTGGTCGATGTTCATCGCCGGTGTGGCCTGGATGCTGGCCCTGCCGCTTCTGCTGGCCAACCTGGTCATCATCTACGCCGACCTGCGGGGCCGCCCCGCCGTCGACTTCGGCCGTGAAGCGGTCATGTGGGAGCAAGTGCGCTGGGCCTTCACCGCCCCGCAGGTGTTCGTGTACGCCGTTCCGGCGCTGGGCATCGCGGCCGAGGTCGTGCCGGTGGCGGCCAAGGTGCGCCAGAAGTTCTTCCCGGTCATCCTGGGCAGCATCGCCGCGTTCGCCATGCTCGGCTTCGGTGGCTACCTGCAGACGGCGTTCGCCGGCGGGCAGGCCCAGGCCTTCTTTGCCGATCCGTCCGATCGCTGGAACGACGGCGTGGTCTACATGCTGCAGGCCGCAGTGCTGGCGCTGCCCGTGCTGATCCTGCTCGGCGGCCTGGCCGGCACGCTTCGCCGGGGCCGGGTCCGGGCGCCGCAGGGCTGGATGGCGGCCGGCTTGCTCTCGGCCCTGCTGTTGTTGGTGGCCGCCGGCCTGAACCTGCTGCGGTCGGTCGCCTGGTTCGAGTTCCTCGGTACCAGCATGGACAGCGGCGTGGCCGATGCCGTGCTGATCGTCGCCCTGCTCGGTGCGGCCGGCGGCATCTTCTACTGGATGCCCAAGCTCACCGGCACCAAGGTGGCCAATGGCCTCGGCATGCTCGGCACCCTGGCCCTGTTGGGCGGCGCGGCCCTGGCCGGCCTTCCCGCGATGATCGCCGGCATGCTCGATCAACCCGATTTCGACACCACCCAGTTCGTCAACGCCAGCTTCGAGATCAAAGACGAGTTCGAGGTCTTGAACCTGATCGGCGCCATCGGCTTTGCCATCGCGGCGGCCGGCGCACTGTTGGTCCTGGCCGAAGTGGCCCGGGTCTCGCTGGCCGGCGACGACGACGCCGGCGACGATCCCTGGGGCGGGCACACGCTCGAATGGTCGACCGTGTCGCCACCGCCGCTCGGTAACTTCGCCGCACCGGTCGACGCCGTCATGTCCGAAAGCCCGCTACTCGATCGGCGCGAAGCCGCAACGGAGGATGCCTGATGGCCACCGCGACCGCCTCGGTCACGTCGGCGCCGCTGCCCGCGGCCGAACCGGTCCGCCCCCGAACGGTGCTGGTCGGCACCGCGTTGGCCTGCATGGGTATCGCCATGTACTTCGTCGGCGTGTTGTCGATCTATGCCGCCCAGCGCCAGCAGACCCTGAAGGCCGGCAACGAGTGGATTCCGCACCTGACCATCGAGCTCACCCCCGGCGTGTTCATGTGGTTTACCGCGCTGATGTCGCTGGTCACCATGGCGTGGGCGGTGTGGTCGACCAAGCGTGACGACAAGCGCCACGCCCTGATGGCACTGGGTATCACCGCGCTGTTCGGTTTCGCCATGGTCAACCAGACCGTCTTCTACCTGAACGACATGGCCTTCCCGATCGACACCAGCGTGGCGTCGCTGTTGCTCTACGTCGCAGTCGGATCGCACATGGCCTTGATGATCGGCGCGGTGATCTTCGTCGGCATCATGGCCTTTCGTTCGCTCACCGGTCAGTACTCCAGCCACAACGCCGACGGCATCATCGCCGCCGCCATGGTGTGGTTGCTGATGGTCGGGGTCTACTCCGCAATCTGGTACATCATCTACGTCACGAAGTGATCACCTTGCTCTCTTTCGCACCAGTTCCTCCCGGGAGGTCATCCCCATGCTGACCACCGGCTTCAAGACCTTCTTCGGCTACGGCGTGTTCCTGGCCGTCGCGGCCGTGCTCTACGGCTGGAGCACCGGCGGTGGCGCCACCGGGCCGCTCTCGCTCGGCTACCTCGGCGGCGTCGGCGATCACGTCGGCTACGCCATCTTGTTGTTCGCCAGCGCCATGATGTTCGGCCTCGGCGGCTTGCTCGTCGCCTACCGCGACGCCGATCCCGCGGCGCAGGCCAACCTGCTCGGCATCAGCGCAACGCCGGCCGCCCAACGGCCGACGCAGCCCAGCTTCTGGCCCATCGTCGGTGCCTTCGGCGTCGGCATGGCCGGCATCGGCCTGGTCGTCTCGCCGATCCTGTTCGGGGTGGGTTGTTTCGTGCTGGGCATTGTCGCCATCGAGTGGATGATGCAGGCCTGGGCCGATCGCGCCACCGGCGATCCCGTCGCCAACCGCGAACTGCGCGACCGCATCATGGGCCCGATCGAAATCCCCGTCCTCGGCCTGGGCATCGTGGCCGTCGTCATCTTGGCCATGTCCCGAATCCTCCTGGCCGTCTCGGTCTGGGGTGCGGTCGCGGTCGCCGGTGTGGCCGCCGCCGTGATCTTCGGCACCGCGGTGTTCCTGAACTTCCGTCCGAACCTCAACCGCAACGTCGTCACCGGTCTGCTCCTGGTCGGTGCCGTGGCTGTCCTCGCCGGCGGTATCACCGCTGCGGCGATCGGCCCCCGCGACTTCCACCACGAAGAACACAGCGAAGCCGGTGTCGGCGAAGGCGAGCACAGCGAAGGCTCGGGCGAGGGCGAACCCGGTGAGGGCGAAGGCGAATGATGGGTAACCGAATGAAGAAGTTCTCGCTGGGCGCCGCGGTCATGGCGGTGCTGGCCAGCTGTGCGGGCGATGCCGAGCTCGACACCCTGAACGACCTGGCCGGGCCCGAAGCCCGCAACATCGATTCGTTCATGGACCCGATCTGGTACATCGCGCTGGCCGTGATGATCCTCATCTTCGGCCTCACCGCGGCCATCGTCGTGAAGTTCCGGGTGAAGGAGTACGAAGACGGCGATTGGCCCGAGCAGGTTCACGGCAATACCAAGCTCGAGATCGTCTGGACTGCCATCCCGACCGTCCTCATGATCGCAATCGCCGGTCTGTCCATGTTCTTGCTGCGCGATCTGTTCTCCGAAGAAGTCAACGCGGTCACCCTCGATCTTCCCAACGAGGGCGTCTCGCTCGAGTGGGAACCGCACGTGGTCGTCGTCGGTCAGCAGTGGTGGTGGGAATACCGCTACTACATCGAGCCGGACAAGATCGCGGCGTTCGAAGCGGCGGTCGCCGCGGACGACGTGACCCAGCTGGCCCTCAACCTGCCGGAGGCCGACATCGTTACCAGCGGGCAGATCGTCATCCCGGTCGACCAAGAGGTCGAACTCACCATCATGTCGCGCGACGTCATCCACTCGCACTGGATCCCGTCGCTCAACGGCAAGCGCGACGCCGCGCCGGGCCGGGTGCACGAATGGAAGATGGAGTCGAGTTTCCCGGGCATCTTCTTCGGTCAGTGCACCGAGTTCTGTGGTCTCTCGCACAGCCGTATGCGGATGCAGGCCCACGCCATGACCGAAACCGACTTCGAGGCCTGGCTCGAAGAACAGATGACACCGGCCACTCCTCCGGCCGGCGCCGAGGCGTGGCTCGAGGCCTATCGGGCCGGCGATTCCTCCACCGTCGAAACCCCGACCGATTCGGCCGAGGCCCGCGGGTTGGTCGCCTTCACCCAGAACTGCACGAGCTGTCACCTGGTGAACGGAGTCAACGATCTGGAGTACGAAGGGGCCGAAGCCCTGGTCGCCGGCGCGGCGCCCGACCTCACCCACCTGATGTCGCGCACCACGTTCGCCGGTGGCCTCATTCCCTTGTACGAAGATCTCGCGGAAGGCAACGAGCCGCAGCTCAACCGCAACGATCTCGAGGCATGGCTTCGGAACCCGGCCGACCTCAAGGCCAACTATGCCGACGGCGGACGGGGTATGCCCGCCCTCGGCCTCGACGACGACACCATTGACGATCTGGTCGCTTACCTCTCGACGCTCGGCACACCGCCCAGCGCCGATGCGGTACTCGCGACTCAGGTCGACTGAAGACGAAGGCACTGCAGACGAAGGCGCTCATGACCACACTGGAAGAACCACTCGAACTCGAAGCCGGCGACACCGTACAGACGGTGGCCGCCCCGCTGGGTGCGCTGACCCGACCCTCCGGCAACACCGGCATCGCCAGCTGGCTGTTCTCGGTCGATCACAAGCGCATCGGCATCATGTACGGCGCGGCGGCGATGTTGTTCCTCGTCGTCGGCGGCCTCGAGGCCCTCGCCATCCGGGTCCAGCTCGCGGTCCCGAACAACACGGTGCTCAGCGCCGAGACCTACAACCAGGTGTTCACCATGCACGGCGTGGTCATGATCTTCCTGGTCGCCATGCCCCTCGGCGCGGCGTTCGCGAACTACCTGATACCGCTGCAGATCGGTGCCCGAGACGTCGCCTTCCCCCGGATGAACGCCTTGAGTTTCTGGGTGTTCTTCTTCGGCGGCTTGTTCTTGTGTTCGTCGATCTTCATCGGCGGCTTCTTCCAGAACGTGCCCGATGGCGGCTGGTTCAACTACGCCCCCAACAGCGGCCTCACATTCTCGCCGAGCAACGGCATCGACTTCTATGCCATCGGCCTGCAGATCACCGGTATTGCCTCGCTGGCATCCGCGATCAACCTGATCGTCACCGTGCTGAACATGCGCACCGAAGGTATGGGCCTGTTCCAGATGCCGGTGCTCACCTGGATGTTGCTGATCACCCAGTTCCTGCTGCTGTTCGCCATGCCGGTGATCGCGGTGGCGCTGTTCCTGCTGATGTTCGACCGGTTGTTCGACTCCAAGTTCTTCGACCCCACCGCCGGCGCCGATCCGCTGCTGTGGCAG
>JABDJW010000361.1 GCA_013002375.1 Acidimicrobiales bacterium
GCCCTGAACGGCGCGCGCCGACGACGGGCGATCGGGACCAAGGGCCCTGCCTGTCCACGAGCGATGCCGCCACGATGAGGGCCACCGGTGCAGGCGAAGACCGCCCGATCGGCGATCGAACGAGACGAAGGAACACCACGCATGGCTGGCCACACACAACTGCTGTTTCGCGACGACGCCCGGGCCAAGCTACTGGCCGGCGCCACTGCGCTGGCCGACGCGGTGCGGCCCACGCTCGGTCCGGAGTCTCGGTCGGTTTTGCTGGCCAAGAAGTTCGGCAATCCCACCATCTGTGACGACGGTGTCACCATTGCCAAGCAGATCACGCTGCAGGATCCGGAGGAACAGCTGGGCGCGCAGATGCTGCGTCAATCGGCGATCCAGACCGGTGACACGGTCGGCGATGGCACGACGACCTCGACGCTGCTGGCCTACGCCATCTTCCGCGAAGGGCTGCGCAACATCGTCGCCGGCGCCAGCCCGATCGGCCTGAAGCGGGGGCTTGAAAAGGCCACCAAGGCTGCGGTCGAAGCGCTCGCCGAGGTCTCCCGGCCGGTGGCCTCGTTCGAGGACATGGCCCACATCGCCGCGGTGTCGGCTCACGACAATCACGAGATCGGAGAACTGGTGGCCAAGGCGGTCACCGAGGTCGGCGCCGACGGGGTGATCGATGTCGAGGAAGCGAGCGGAACCGAGACCGAGTTGGATCTGGTCGAAGGTATGCGGTTCGACAAGGGGTATCTCTCGCCGTATTTCGTCACCGATCCCGAGGCCATGGAGGCGGTGTTCGAGGATCCGGTCATCCTGATCCACGACAAGAAGATCACTACGATGCAGCCGCTGTTGCCGCTGCTCGAGCTGGTGGTGCAGAACGCACGGCCGCTCATCATCGTGGCGGAGACGGTCGAAGGTGAGGCCTTGGCCACGTTGGTCGTCAACAAGCTGCGCGGCATCCTGCCGGTGTGTGCCATCAAGGCCCCGGGGTTCGGCGACCGCCGCAAGGCCATGCTCGGCGATCTGGCGGTATTGACCGGCGGGCGGATCATCTCCGAAGAACTGGGCGACAAGCTCGAGAACGTGGTGCTCGACGATCTGGGCTCGGCCCACCGGGTGGTGGTCGACGCCGACTCGGCGACCTTCATCGATGGGGCCGGAACGCCCGAGGCGATCGACGGTCGCCGGGCCGAGCTGAAGCGCCTGATCGAGAACACCACATCGGATTGGGATCGCGAAAAGCTCGAAGAACGGCTCGCCCGCCTCTCGGGCGGGGTCGCCGTGATCCGGGTGGGGGCGACGTCGGAGGCCGAGCTGAGCCGCGACAAAGAGGCCTACGACGATGCGATCAACTCGACGCGAGCGGCGGTCGCCGAGGGTGTGGTGCCCGGTGGTGGTGCGGCCCTCCTGCGGACGCACGACACCATCGACGCATTGGTGCAGTCGTCCGAAGGCGACGAGCGAACCGGGGCCCGCATCATCCGTGACGCCCTTGCCGTGCCGTGTCGGCAGCTGGCCGAGAACGCGGGCGCCGATCCCGGCGTCGTTGCCGAGAAGGTGCAGGCCGGTACGGGATTCTTCGGCTTCGACGCCCGCAACCGGACGTACACCGACCTGGCCGAGTCCGGGATCATCGATGCCACCAAGGTGGTTCGGTCGGCCCTGGAGAATGCGGTCGCGGTCGCCGGAGTACTCTTGCTGACCGAAGTGACGATGATCGAGGTCGAAGACGCTGAGCCCGCCGCCCCGATGGCTCCACCGATGATGTGAGCGCCGATACCGTTGCGAACTTCTTTGCCCTCATCTTGCTCGGCGCCGTGCTCGGCACGGTCGTGGCTTCGTTGCGCGCCGATGGACGGGCGGCGATTGCCGATGGCGCCTTGCCGTTGCTCGCGGCCGTGGCGGTCGGAGCGACCGCCGGCAGCCTCTACTTCAGCGAGATCGCGGGCTTCTCGCCATGTGAGTTGTGTTGGATGCAGCGCATCGCGATGTACCCGTTGGCCGTGATCGGCGTGATGGCTTGGCTTCGTCGGGAGCGGTGGATGGTGCCCTACGGGTTGGTCATCGCCGCGATGGGCATCGTAGTCTCCGCGTATCACATCCAGCTGCAGGCCTTCCCCGACCAGGGCACGTTCTGCGACGTCGACAATCCGTGCACCAGTAGCCCGGTCGAAGCCCTGGGCTGGATGACCATCCCGATGATGGCCTTTGTGTCATTTGCCCTGCTGATCACCATCTCGGTGGTCGCCCTGTCCCAGCAAACCCGAACCCCCACGTCGGAGGACCGTCATGAGCAATCGCCCGAACTATGGCAGCAAGAGCGCCCCGCGACCGCGACCCGCCGCTGAATCCGTACCGATCTGGCAACGGCCGATCGTGTGGATCGGCGCCCTGGTCGTCGTCGCAGCGATCGGCGCGGCGGCCATCGCCGCGACCGGCTCGGACGATGAACCGGCGGTCGATCAGACGGCCTATGCCGAGCTGCTCGGCACGCCGCTGCCGCGCTTGGCTGAGCCCGACACCAGCGTCGGGACGCCGGCGCCCGGAATCGAGGGAACGACGATGGCCGGCGAGAGCATCGAGTTCACCAGCGGTGATGGCACGGCCCGGCTCGTCGGCTTCTTCGCCCACTGGTGTCCGGTGTGTCAGCGCGAAGTGCCGGTCGTCGTCGACTGGCTGAGCAACAGGCAAATGCCGGCCGGTGTCGAAATCCTGGCCGTGTCGACGTCGGTGGATCCCGACGGCCAGAACTACCCACCGTCGAGCTGGTTCGAACGCGAGAACTGGCCCACGTCGGTCATTCGAGACACCTCCGAGAGTGACCTGGCCACCGGCTTTGGTCTGCCCGGCTACCCGTATTGGGTTGCGATCGACGCGGCGGGCAATGTGGCGGCCCGGGTCTCGGGCGCCCTGGACCCGACCGGGCTCGACGCGCTCCTCGCCGTGATCACGCCGGCCGCGGGCGCCGAGGAATAGGGCGCGGTCCGCCGGGCCAGGTCGCTTCGGCCAAAGCGGGACTAAGGGCCCTGGGCTGACCGGCCGGCGTGCCCGATAGTCGAGGCGTGAGTTCGACCACCCGAGACGAATCGTCCATCGCCGCCCCGAACCTGGCCGATTACGGCCGAGCCAGAGTCGACTTCGACTGGTCCTCGGCGGCCGAGCGCCTCGAGGGCCTTGGCGACGGTCATCTCAACATCGCCCACGAAGCGGTGGACCGGCACGCCCGGAACGACCGGGCCGACCACGTCGCCATCCGGTGGCTGCCCAAACGGGGTGAATCGGTCGATCTGACCTACGGCGATCTGCAACAGCGCACCAGCCAGTTCGCCGATGCGCTCACGGCCCTCTGCGGAAGGGGAGCCCGCGTGGCCACCCTGGCCGGCCGGGTGCCCGAGCTGTACGTCGCGGCATTGGGCACGCTCAAAGCCGGTGGGGTGTACTCGCCGCTGTTCTCGGCGTTCGGTCCCGAGCCGATCCGGCAGCGGGTCGACCTTGGGGAGATCGAGGTGCTCGTCACGACGCCGGTTCTGTATCGCCGTAAGGTCGCTCCGATCCGGGCCGAGCTCGCGAGCCTGAAGCACGTGGTCTTGATCGGTGGCGACGCATCCGACGGCGAGGGTGACCCTGTCGGCGGCGTCATCGGTTGGGACGACTTCGTCGCGACCGGTTCGCCGGACTTCCCGGCCGTTCGGACTGCGGCCGACGAACTCGCCCTCTTGCACTTCACCAGTGGCACCACCGGCACGCCGAAGGGGGCGATGCACGTCCACGGTGCGGTCGTCGCCCACATGGTCACGGCCGAATTCGCGCTCGATCTGCACCCCGACGACGTCTTCTGGTGTACGGCCGACCCGGGATGGGTGACCGGCACCTCGTACGGCATCATCGCTCCGCTCGTACACGGCGTGACCTGCATCATCGACGAGGGCGACTTCGACGCCGACCGGTGGTACGGCACGATCGCCGAGCAACGGGTCACGGTCTGGTACACGGCGCCGACCGCCATCCGCATGATGATGCGGGTCGGGCTCGACCCCGTTCGCAGCCACGATCTCAGCAGCCTGCGGGTGATCGCCAGCGTGGGCGAGCCGCTGAATCCCGAAGCGGTCGTGTGGGGGCAGGAGGCCTTCGGGCAGGCGATCCTCGACAACTGGTGGCAGACCGAGACCGGCGGCATCATGATCGCGAACTATCGGGCGGTCGACGTGAAGCCCGGGTCGATGGGTCGGCCCATCCCCGGGGTGGACATCACCTTGCTGGCCCGAACCGCCGAGGGCGAACCGGCACTGGATGACGACGGCAACCCGGTCGAGATCACCACCGCCGACGAGGTCGGGGAGCTCGCCATTCGGGCCGGCTGGCCATCGATGTTCATCGGCTACCTGGGTATGGACGAGCGCTACGCCAAGGCGTTCATCGGCCCGTGGTATCGATCCGGTGATCTTGCCCGCCGCGATGCCGACGGTTACTACTGGTTCGTCGGCCGCAGTGACGATGTGATCAAGAGCGCGGGGCACCTGATCGGGCCGTTCGAGGTCGAATCGACCCTGATCGAGCACCCCGCGGTGAGCGAGGCCGGCGTGATCGGCCTGCCCGATCCCACCGCCGGCGAAATCGTCAAGGCCTATGTGTCGTTGGCTCCGGGCTACGAGCCCGACGAAGACTTGCAGCGAGACATCATGGCCTTCGCCCGGAAGAAGCTGGGACCGGCGGTGGCACCACGCCTGATCGATCTGGTCGACCAGCTGCCCAAGACCAGAAGCGGCAAGATCATGCGCCGGTTGCTCAAGGCGCGAGAGCTCGGGCTGCCCGAAGGCGATACGTCGACCCTCGAGGGAGCCGGCCAGTGACGGCGATCACGAACGAAGTGTTGGCCGAGTTGGGTCCGGGCTTGCTCGCCGACATGATTCGGGTGCGCGAGTTCGAAGAACGCTGCGCGCAGCTCTACGGCGAGACCAAGATCCGTGGCTTCCTGCACCTGTACATCGGTGAGGAAGCAGTCGCGGCCGGGGTGCTGCATTGCCTCGAGCCCGACGACGCGGTGCTGGCGACCTACCGCGAACACGGCCACGCCCTGCTCCGCGGCCTTTCGGCGCGATCGATCATGGCCGAGATGTTCGGCCGGCGCGAGGGCTGCTCGGGCGGTCGGGGCGGATCGATGCATCTGTTCGACGCCAGCCTGGGGTTCTTCGGGGGCAACGCGATCGTCGGGGGTCACCTTCCGGTCGCGGTCGGCTTGGGTCTGGCGGCCCAGATGCAGAAGCAGGATCGGGTCACTGCCTGCTTCTTCGGGGAAGGGGCGATGGCCGAAGGCGAGTTCCACGAGGCGATGAACCTCGCCGCGCTCTGGAATGCCCCGGTGCTGTTCTGCTGCGAGAACAACCGATACGCGATGGGGACGTCGCTCGAGACCTCGGAATCGGAGACCAATCTGGCCATCAAAGCGGCCTCCTACGAGATGCCGGCCTGGACGGTCGACGGCATGGACGTGCTCGCGGTCCGAGCGGCCACCGAGCGGGCGCTGACGCTGATCCGGGCCGGCGGTGGTCCGGTCTTCCTCGAGCTGCAGACGTACCGGTTCCGGGCCCACTCGATGTTCGATCCCGACAAGTATCGCGATCCGGCCGAAGTGGAGGTGTGGCGGACCCGCGACCCGATCGCCACCTTCGGGCAGGCCCTCATCGCCGACGGGATCCTGACCACCGAGGAGATCGAGTCGATTCAGCAGGCTGCGGTGGCCGAGGTCGATGATGCCGTGGCCTTCGCCGATGCCGGCACGCTGGAGCCGATCGAAGAACTGGCGCGCCATGTCTACCGTCGGGTTGATGGAGTTCAGGCGGCGGAGGTGCAGCGATGACCACCGCCACCGAGAACGAGCCGACCGATACGGTCACCATGTCGTACGTGGAGGCGTTGCGGGAGGCCCACCGCGAGGCCCTGGCCACCGACGAGCGGGTGTTCGTGATGGGGGAGGACGTCGCCGACTACGGCAGCACCTACGGCGCCACCCGCGGCCTGCACGAGGAATTCGGGTCCGACCGCGTTCGCAACACGCCGCTGTCCGAGTCGGGTTTCGTCGGCGCCGGAATCGGCGCAGCGCTCGGTGGCATGCGGCCGATCGTCGAGATCATGACCGTGAACTTCTCGATGTTGGCGCTGGACCAACTGGTGAATACCGCGGCGACCTACCTGCACATGTCGGGTGGGCAGTGCAACGTTCCGCTCGTGGTCCGGATGGCGACCGGCGCCGGCCGGCAGCTCGCAGCCCAGCACTCCCACAGCCTCGAATGCTGGTACGCCCATGTGCCCGGGCTCCGGGTGATCATGCCGGCGACGGTCACCGACGCTCGACACATGTTGCGCACCGCGCTGGCCGACCCCGACCCCGTGATCATGTTCGAGCACGCCACGCTGTACGCGGCCAAGGGCTCGGTCGATGCGGATGCGGTCGACATCGATACTGCTGCCGTCCGGCGGGCGGGCACGGATCTGTCGATCATCACCTGGGGCGGCTGCCTGCCCAAGGCCCTGGAGGCAGCCGATGCCCTGGCCTCCGACGGCGTCCAGACCGAAGTGCTCGATCTCCGCAGTCTCCGGCCCCTCGACACGCCGGCGATTCTGGCCAGCGTGTCCAAGACGCGGCGGGCCCTCGTCGTGGACGAAGGCTGGCGTACCGCCGGCCTCTCGGCCGAGATCAGCGCTCGAATCCACGAGGCCTGCTTCGCCGATCTGGCCGCGCCCGTCGGTCGGGTCTGCACCGCCGAGGTGCCGATTCCCTACGCAAGCCATCTGGAGATCGCTGCATTGCCCCAGGTCGACGACATCATCGCCGGCGCCAAGGAGGTGCTCGGCCATGGCCGCTGAAACCGCCCGTCTCATCGACTTCAAGCTCCCTTCGCTCGGGTCCGACATGGATCAGGGCACGATCATCGCCTGGCGGGTTGCGGTCGGCGACACCGTGGCCAAGGGCGACGTGTTACTCGAGGTCGATACCGAGAAGTCCGACATCGACGTCGAGGTGTGGCACGACGGGGTGATCGCGGAGATCTTGGTCGAACCCGGCCAAGAGGTTCCCGTCGGCGCGGTGCTGGCCCGGTTGACCGTAGACGCGGACGCCGCCGCCGACGCCGCTGCCGAACCGGGCGCTGGGCCCGATGGTGGGCCCGATGGTCGGCCCGGTGGTGGGCTCGGTGGCGAGGCGGCCCCGGAGCCCGCAGAGCCGGTCACGCCCACTGCGGCCCCGGCCGTCGTGGACGCCGTCCCGGAGCGATCGCCCGCTGGCCCCGCAAGGGCCGGCGCCTCGGTCGATCCAGTACCCGACCCCCGGCTCGTGTACTGGCCGAGCCCATCGCCATCATCGACGGCCTCACCGGTGCCGCCGGTCGTGACGACGCCGGCTTCGAAAGGAGCTGCTCCGACCGACCGGGCGGCCCGACGGCAGGCCGCGGTGGCAGCCCTGATGGAACGGGCCAACCGCGAGATCCCGCACTTCCACCTCGCCCGTGATCTTGATGTGACCGACGCAATGCAGTGGCTCGAAGCGCACAATGCGTCGGCGCCGCCGCCGGACCGGATTCTTCCGGCTGCAGTGTTGCTCTGGGCCGTCGCCCAGGCCGCGCACCGGCAACCAGCGGTGAACGGAACATGGTCGGAGGGTGCCCAGCCCTCCGACCATGTCCAGCTCGGCGTCGCAGTGCACTTGCGCGGCGGCGGCTTGGTGACCCCGGTGTTGCCCGCGGCCGAGGAAATGACGCTGGGTGATCTGATGGGAGGCCTACGCGACATGGTCGGCCGGGCCCGTGCCGGCCGACTGAACAGCTCGGATACAACGCCGGCCACGCTCACCGTGACCAATGTCGGCGATGGCGAAGCCGACGCCGTGTTCGGCGTGATCCGCCCGCCTCAGCTCGGGCTGGTCGGATTCGGCCGTATCGCGCCTCGTGCGGTCGTGATCGATGGGGCCGTTGTGCCTCGGACGATCGTGACCGCCACGCTGAGCGCGGACCACCGGGCCGTCAACGGCCATGCCGGGGCCGCGTTCCTCGATGCCCTGGCCACGGTCCTGTCCAACCCTGAGGAGTTTGCCCATGAGCACTGATGCCCCGACGTCCGAACCGGCCGACTACCGGGCGGTCATCATCGAATCGATCTGCAAGGTGGCCCCCGACATCGACACCGCGGAGCTGGAGGCGACCGACCAGGACGAGGTGCTGGCCGATTCCTTCGAACTCGACTCGATGGACACATTGAACATCGCCGCCGCGGTGTACGAGAAGACCGGAATCGACATTCCCGAAGCCGACTACCACCACCTCGAGACGCTGGCGTCCTTCGAGGCCTACCTGCGAAGCAACGCGCCCTCCTGACCGGCGCGGCCAGGGTTCGGCGATCCGGGCGGGCCGATCCCAACGGGGGACACCAACGATGGACCCCAACGATGGACTTTGGACTCTGGGGTGGCCGGCGGTCGCCCCGGATCATGAACCCATGCAGTATTCGCTGGTGGTCGGCGCGTTCGGCGTCGTGGCCCTGGCCTTGGTGGGATGCACCGGCTCGACCGACACGACGGTGGCGACATCGGGCCGGCCGGCTGCCCCGACGACGATGGGGACGACGGTCGTCGACACGACGACCGCACGCACCTCGACGAACCCGGGCGCTACGCCCGAACCGTCGGCGCCCGCAACCACCGCCTCGAGTCCGGCGGTGCCGTCGTCCCGCAAACCCGCGCCGGTGCCCGCTCAGCCGTTCCTGACGTCGGCCAACGTGTACTGGCTGTGGGCCGTACCCACGGCGGCGGAGGGCCGGCAGGAGGTGCTCGGCGCCGGGCACCGCGAGGTCGAGGGGCCTGCGGTCCTGCGGTCGGCGGTACAGGCCCTGTTCGAGGGGCCCGACCCGGCCGAGGTCGAGGCCGGCATGGTGTCGGAGATCCCGCTCGGCAGCCGGCTGCTGGAGGCTTCGATCGACCGGTTCGGCACCGCCACCCTGAACCTTTCGGCCGAGTTCGACGCGCCGTCGGGAACCCTGAGCGAAACGGCGCGGGTGGCGCAGGTCGTCTTCACCGCCACCCAGTTTCCCACCGTCGACCGGGTGCGGTTCCAGATCGATGGGGTCGACCGGACCGAGCTCGCCTCCCACGGCATCGATGTGGCCGGCGGCGCCGATCGCGCCGGGTTTGCCGGCGTGCGGCCGGTGGTGCTGGTCGAGGAGCCCCACCCGGGTGCCGTGCTCCCACCGAGTTTTCGAATATCGGGCGAGTCCAGCGTCAGGTCGGTGGCCTGGGCGGTCACCGATGGTGAGGGGGAGATACTCGCCGAGGGCATCACGTTGGCCGGCGCCAGGGGTGGTTGGACGCCCTTCAGGGCGACCGTCGACCTGCCGGACGGACTGCAGGGCCGCGGGGCCGTGATCGTCTTCGAACCCAAGCACGGTTTCCCGACC
>JABDJW010000377.1 GCA_013002375.1 Acidimicrobiales bacterium
GCCATGGTCGGTCAGTATCGCCGCCGCAGCATTGGCTTGGTGGGCCTTGTTGGCCGACCGCCACCGCAGGTAGCCGCCCCTGCCCTCGGGATAGTCGCTGCGGGCGAGTTTCCAGCGCTCGAGATGGTGGGCCCGCACCGCGACCTGGACCTCCGCCGATGCCGCCGCCGTCAGCCGATTGAGCCAGGCCGAGGCCAATTGCCCCTGGAGCAGCGCGAGCGGTTGTCCCTCGTGCTGGTTCGGGTCGGCGGCATTCGCGGCATCGATGGCCGAGAAGACCGCATCGAGACCGGCGGCAGTCATGGTCCAGCGGAGTTCGTCACGTCGCGCATTCGGATTGTCCGACCTCGGCGACATAGGGGCCGGCCTCGTCGAAGTCGATGTAGTAGCTCGGGTCGGCTTCGGGGGTCGGGAACTCGTCGAGGTCCTTCAAGCCCTTGGCGATCTCGCGGGCCCCGCCCACCCGGTCCATCCAGCTGCGGAACGCCTCGCCGGCCTCGCGTTCGCCGACGAACCGGCGCAGCACCCGCACGGACGCTTCGGCGGCCCGCTTGGCCGGGAGGCGGAGCGCCTTGTCGCCGAAGTGGATCTTCTCCTGGCCCACATGACCGCCGAGCAGCATCTGATATCCCGGTGCCGACTGGCCGTGGGCCCGACGCTCGGCGCCGAAGAAGCCGATGTCGGCGATGTGGTGCTGGCCACACGAGTTCGGGCAGCCCGAGATGTTGAAGCGGACCCCGCCGATATCGGCCAGCCCTTCGGCCTCGAGCGCTTCGCTGATCGATTTGGCCAAACCGCGAGATTGGGTCACGGCCAGCCCGCAGGTGTCGGCGCCCGGGCACGAGACGACGTCGCGGCTCAGCTCGGCGCCCGGTTCGGCCATGCCGAGCTCGATCAGATCGTCGAACAACGAAGGTAGCTGGGTTTCGTCGAGGTCGCGAATGATGAAGTTCTGTCGATTCGACAGCCGCACGTCGACCGCGTACTTGCGCACGATGGCGGCCATGCCCCGGAACTGGGCTGCGGTGATGTCGCCCAACTCGCACCAGGCGTAGGCCGAGACCGTGCCCTTGGCGACGCCGCGCACGACATTGGCCGATTCCCATTTGGCGTAGGCGCTGTTGCTGCGCAGGCTGACCGCGACGCCTTGGCCGACCGCGGTCGGGGTGGCACCGGCGCCGAGTCCGGCCGGCGCGTCACCGGCGGCCAGGACCTCGGCCGGAATGCCGCCCGGCCAAGTGGCCGACGCCAGGAGGAACTTGCGGGTCTTGAGAATGCGGCGTTGGGTTTCCTCCCACCCGAGGGTGTCGACGACCCACTTCATCCGGGCCCGCAGCTTGTTGTCCCGCTCGCCGGTCTGCTCGAACACCCGCAGGATCGACTCGAGCGTGGGCAGGAGCTCTTCCTTCGGCGTGAACTCTTCGAGGGCCAGTGCGGGGTGCGGGCTGGTGCCGAGGCCGCCGGCCACGAATACCCGGAAGCCGGCTTCGACCGTGCCGTCGTCGAGGGTACGGGTCACGGCAATGACGCCGGCATCGTTGAACATCGCCTGACCACAATCGGTGGCGCATCCGCTGAAGTTGATCTTGAACTTGCGGGGCAGGCGTTGCCCGAGCGGGTTGCGCAGGAAGTGATTGTTCGCCGCCTCGGCCCACGCGCTGATGTCGAGCACCTCGAACGGGCAGGCGCCGGCCAGGTGGCAGCCCTGCACATTGCGGATGGTGTCGCCGCACGCCTCGCGACTGGTGAGACCGACCGCGCCCATGTGTTCGAGGACTTCAGGAACCTGCTCGAGCTGCACGTAGTGGAACTGCAGGTTCTGACGAGTCGTGATGTGGCCCCACCCCCGGCTGTAGTTGTCGACCAGGAAGCCGAGGGTGTCGAGTTGGTTCGCGCTGATCGCGCCGTACGGCACCCGCACCCGGACCATCTGGTTGCGGCCACCTTGGCGCTGGCCGTAGATGCCGTTGGTCAGGCGGAACACCCGGAAGGTGTCCTCGTCGACGTCGCCGGCCAAGTAACCGTCGAGCACGGTGCGGAACTTGGCGATGTCGGCCGCGATCTCGGGATCGAGGACCGGGCCGGGCGTCGAGATGATCTCGACGTCGCTGATGCGGGGTTCGGTCAGTGCCATGAGGAAGCTCCTTCGAGGGCGCGGTGCTCGTGGAGCGCCGCGGCGAGGTTCGGATTGGTTTCGTTTGCGATCACGGGTTCGGCCGCGACGCCGCCGATGACGATGACGGCCGGGTTGGGAATCGGCCGATCGCCGAGGTCGGCGAGGGTCAGCCGAAACTGGCGTTGGCGCGGCGTGGTCGCCTCGACGACCACGGCCACCGGCGTGGTGGGATCCATACCGGCCGACAGGAGTCGAGCGCGAATGCGGGCCGCGCGGGTTGCGCCCATCAGCACGACCAGCGTGCTGTTGAGCCGAGCCAGTGCCTCCCAATCGATCGAGCCGGGCTTGGTCGGATCCTGGTGAGCAGTGACGACGGTGAACGCACTCGATACGCCGCGATGGGTCACCGGAATGCCCGCCGCCGCGGGGCCGGCGATCGAAGACGTGATGCCGGGCACGACCTGCACGTCGATACCGGCCGCTTCGAGATCGAGTGCTTCCTCGCCGCCGCGGCCGAAGACGAAGGGGTCGCCGCCCTTGAGCCGCACGACGGTCTCGTGCTGTGCGCCGCGGTCGATCAGGATGCGGTTGATTTCGGTCTGGTTAGTGCGCTTCCCGTACGGGTTCTTCCCGACGTCGATCCGTTCCGCCCATGGTGCGATCATGGCGAGGATGTCGGGGCCGACCAGCCGGTCGTACACCACGACGTCGGCTTGGCCCAACAGCCGAGCGGCCTTGAGGGTGAGGAGATCCGGATCGCCGGGGCCCGCGCCCACGAGAAAGACCGTCATGACGGCACCGCTTCTCGTTGCGGCGACGCTGGTTCTCGTTGCGGCGACGCTGGTTCTCGTTGCGGCGTGGTGAGCCCCAGGCGATTCCGGATCAGGTTCCTCGCCATTTCGTGATCGCCCCGGACGACCAGATCGAGCAGGCCGGCGTCGAGCGCCTCGATCCAGCCCGAGACTTCGCTGGTGCCGAGCTCGGCTCGCGCTTCGGCCCGGACGTCGGCCAGAACACCGAGGAGCTCGGCGTAGTTGTGGTCGAACTCCCGCTCGAATCGTCGGCGCAGCCACATGGCCAGCGCCGGGCTGCGGCCGGTGGTCGAGATCGAGATGGCCAGGTCGCCTTGGCGGGCCACCGCGGGAAGCGTGAACCCGCAGTTGACGGGATCGTCGGCCGAATTGACCCAGACCCCCGCGGTCTCGCCATCGCGGAAGACCTGTTCGTTCACGGCCGCATCGTCGGTGCAGGTGATCGCCAGCCGGTAGCTTGCGACCTCCCCCCGTTGGTAGGGCCGTTCGATGGTCGTGAGGCCGGGATTGTCGATGAGTTCGGGCCGAATCCTCGGGGCCACCACGGTGACGGCCGCGCCGCTGACCAGGAGGCCGGCGACCTTGCGGAGGGCGACGTTGCCGCCACCGACCACCAGGACCGGCTTGCCGTCGAGGACGAGGTGCACGGGGTAGGTCGGGCTCATGACTCGGCCTCCACTGAATCGTGCCGGGGCGCGCCTGGCTCGGTCGCCGGCTCGCCCGGGGGCTCGGCTGGCTCGGTTGTCGACTCGAGCGGGAGGTGCAACCCGCACTCGGTCTTGGTGGTCTCGGCCCAACGGCCGTCTCGGCCTTCGGCCGGCTCGGTGCAGGGCCAGCATCCGATCGAGCCGTACCCCTGTTTGACGAGGGGGTTGACGACCAGATCGTGGGCATCGGCGTAGGCCGCGACGTCGTCATCGGTCCAGCGCACCAGCGGGTTGATCTTGGTGCGCCCGTGGCGGTCGGTCTGGAGGGTCGTGGCGGTGGCGCGGGTCGGGCCGTCGGCGCGCCGCAACCCGCTGAGCCATGCATCGAACCCGCCGTCGGTCATCGCTCGGTCGAGGGGTTCGACCTTGCGGGCTTCGCAGCAGGTCGTGCTGCCGGCGGCCCAGAGCTCGGCGGCGCCGGCTTCCGGCCGAACGACGGTGAGGTTCAGCTGATAGCGGGAGAACGCCTCGCGCATGGTGGCCAGGGTCTCGGCGAAGTGGAACCCCGTGTCGAGGAAGATCACATCGAGCCCGGGGTGACGGCGGGTCGCCAGGTGGACGAGGACCGTGTTGGCAAACGACGTCGTGAGGCACAGTCGGGGTCCGTACGTTTCGACCGCCCAGTCGATGATCTCCTCGGCGGCCGCGTCCTCGAGCTGCGCTCCGACGACGCGCCCGGCCCGCGGGCCGAGTCGTACCGGTGTGGCCCGCACGGTGGCGGTCTGCAAGTTCCCCATCGTTCCCAATCCCGTTAATTCCGATCTGGTTAATCGGATTTACGATGGAGGCACCCTAGAAGGTGAAACCCGCAAAAACCAACCGGATTAGTCGGGAATTAGGGTTTTCGTTGAAATAGCAACGATCTACGGCCAGCGAATCCGCCTGCGCGCCGATGCCTCCGCCCGCCCCCCCGAAC
>JABDJW010000388.1 GCA_013002375.1 Acidimicrobiales bacterium
TTCGTGCCCCGCATGCTGGCCCAGGACACGCCGGGCCACATCGTGAACACTGCGTCGGTTGCGGCCTTCGTCACCGCGCCGGCCTCGGCGCCCTACGTCGTGTCGAAGGGCGCGGCGCTCAGCCTGACCGAGTGCCTGGCCCACGATCTTGCGACGGTGGGCTCGAAACTCGGCGCGTCGGTGCGGCCCGAGCGCTACGGCGCGGACAACTCCGACAGCACGAAAGCGGTGGCGGAGGCTCTCGCCTCGATGACCAGTGCCGGTCTCGCGCCCGAGGCCGCGGTCGCGCCGGTGATCGACGCCATCCGCAACGACACGTTCCTGATCGGCACCAAACCCAGCCTCGATCAGCAGCTCGCGTCGCGGGCCCAGGCCCTGGGCGAGCGGCGGTTGCCGCCGGTGAGCATCGTCGACTAGCCCGGCTCGAGCGGGGTCACCAGGTTGAAGTAGTCCGGGCTGATGCTCGCCAGGCTGAAGTTGTCGGGATCGAGTTCCTCCGGCCCGCGGGTGACGGCCACGAACGACTTGTTCATCGCGATCTCGCTGATCACGCGCGCTTGGGACGCGCAGGCCAGCACGAACCGGAGCGCCAGGCGGGCGACCGGAATCGGTGGCTCCGTTGATTCGGTGCGTTGCAGAGCCTCGCTGGGTTCAGGCTCACGCTCGGACGACGGTGCCGGAGCGGAGGGCCGGTCCGGCCGATCGCCTGCTTCGGCGGCCTTTCGCCGCATGCTTCGGGCCACGGCCGCCATGAAGGCCATGTCGGCATCCCAATCCTCGATCAGATAGGTGCCACCGACCCGCAGGTAGGGGAACAGGGCCTCGAACGACGCCAGGGTGGGTCCGTACAGGTGCGAAGCGTCGTCGATGATCAAGTCGAGCGGTTCACCGTCGAGCACCTCGGCCGCGATGCTCCGCAGCCGGTCGCGATCGGCTTGATCGACGCCGTAGAACGGGTGGACGCGGCCGCCGAGCGAGCGTTGCTCGATGAAGTCGTCGAGCGCGGTCAGGCGTGATGGCTCGTTGTCGATCGCGATGAGGTGTTTCGGGTCGGCCCACAGCGCCATCAGCGCCGTGCTGCCTCCCTCGGCGATGCCGAGCTCGAAGATGTTGCCGCCCGCATGCTCCTGGCAGAGCTGCCGGTACCGATCGATCAGCTCGAGCGGCTTCACGATGTAGAAGCGGTCGGCGGTCGATTCGGCCTTGTACCCCGAGACGAACTCGACGCCGTCGACGGTGAGCGAGTCGCCGGAGAACAACGCGTCGACGTTGCCGAAGACCTCGCGCAGGTGCACCAGATTGTCGGGATCGCGCCCCGGTTCAGTCATGGCATCAAACGGTACCGGTCGGCCTCGTCGCGGGCACCTTCGGCGTGCATCACGTCATGGTGACCATGATCTTCCCGAACGACCGGGGGCCGGCGATCAGCTCGTTGACGTCGGACCAGCGCTCGAGCGGAATGCGGTGGGTGATCATCGGGGCCATGTCGTGCCGGTCGATGAGCTCGATGGCGTCCTCGAAGCGGTCCGGGTATTCCATGGCACCGCGAATCGTGAGCTCCTTGGTGAGAATGGTCAAGAAGCTGGTGGGTACGTCCTGGAAGTGGAGCCCCGCGACCGAGATGCGGGCCCGCGTGCCGGCGTTGGCGATGATCGCAGGGATCACGGGGGGTGCACCGGTGCACTCGACGAACGCATCGGTCGCGGCCATGGGTCCGAACACCGTCTTGGTGAGACCGTGACGGTCGCGGATCGAGGCCCACACGTCGTCGTCCGCAGCCAGGGTGGCGTGGGCGCCGATCTGTTCGGCGATGGCCAACCGTTCGGGGGAGAGGTCGATGGCCACGACATCGGAGGCGCCAGCATCGACTGCGGCACCGATTGCGGCCAGCCCGATCGGCCCCGCGCCGAACACGACGACCTGGTCGCCGGCGGTGATGTCGGCCTGGGCGGCGGCGTGCATGCCGACGCCGACCGGTTCGGTCAGGGCGGCCACCTCGAACGAGAGATGGTCCGGGATGGCGAAGATCCGGCCACCGGCCGCCGCATTGCGCACCAGCAACCGGCGGGTGAACGCCCCTTCGGTGCCCCCGTTGCCGATGTGGCTGACATCGTTGTTGCCGGGGTTGGCCACCACTCGATCTCCGACCGTCACGCCGGTCACGGCCGAGCCGGCGAAGCTGACCGTGCCGGAGAACTCGTGACCCAACGGCATCGGTTCGGGTCCCGGACCCATGAGGCCACCCTGCTTGATGTAGGTGAGATCGCTCCCGCATACGCCACAAGCCGCGACGTCGATCACGACATCGGCCGGACCGGGCTCGGGTTCGGCGACCTCGTCGAGTCGGGCATCGCCGGGGCCGTGGACGCGTACGAGTTCCATCCGGGTATCTTCGCACCCCGATCTGGCGGCGGCACGGTGACGCAGCGCATACTGCCCCTATGCGTGAGGAACCGAAGTTCGCAATCATCGGTGCCGGAATGTCGGGCATCTTGGCTGCCATCCGGCTTCAGGAGGCCGGTATCGACTTCACCGTGTTCGAGAAGGCCGACCGGGTGGGCGGCACGTGGCGCGAGAACACCTATCCGGGAATCGCGTGCGACGTGCCATCGCACATCTACAGCTACTCGTTCGAGCTCAACCCCGACTGGAGTCACTTCTGTTCGCCCGGCGCCGAGATTCAGCAGTACTTCGAAGACATCGTCGATCGTCGCGGCATCGATGCCTACATCCGCTTCGGAGCTGCGGTCACCAGTGCCCGCTGGAACGGTGAGGCGTGGGAGGTCACTGCAGCCGACGGGTACTCGGACACGTTCGATTGGGTCATCGCCGCAACCGGCATCCTGCACCACCCGAAGTTGCCCGACATCGAAGGGCTCGACTCGTTCGAGGGCCACATGTGGCACAGCGCCCGCTGGAACCACGACATCGATCTCTCCGACAAACGGGTGGGCGTGATCGGTACCGGGTCGACCGGCACCCAGATCACGGGCACGCTGGCCGGCACGGTGGCCCACTACTCGTTGTTTCAGCGCACCGCGCAATGGGTGGTGCCGGTCGAGCAGATCGAATACACCGAGGAGGAGCGCGAGAACTTCCGGACCAACGGCGAGGAGCTGCGCAATCTGCACGAGACGCTGTCGAAGCAGTTCAACGACGGGTTCGCGACGTCCATCCTCGACAAGGATTCCGGTATCTCCGACAGCATCGAGGAGAATTGCCGCAACTATCTCGAGACGAACGTCACCGACCCCGAGCTACGAGAGAAGCTCCGGCCCACCTACCGGGCGGCCTGCAAGCGGCTCGTGGTGTCGCACAACTTCTATGACGCGGTGCAACGCGAGCGCACCGAGGTCGTGACCGAGCCGATCGAGCGGATCGAACCCTCCGGTGTTCGTACCGCCGACGGCCGACTCCACGAGCTCGACGTGCTCGTGCTCGCCACCGGCTTCCAGGTCGACCGGTTCATGCGGCCGATGGAGATCTCCGGCGTCGATGGTGTGTTGCTCGACGACGTCTGGAGCGAACGGCCATCGGCCTACCTCGCGCTCGGTGTGCACGGGTTCCCCAACTTCTTCATGCTGAACGGGCCGAACAGTCCGGTCGGCAACTTCTCGCTGATCCAGACCGCGGAGCTGCAGTTCGAGTACATCATGCAGCTCGTCGAGCTCTGGCGGGCCGGCCAGATCGACTTTGCCCACCCGAGCGAGGCGGCCGCGCAGGCCTTCGAAGCCGAGCGCGTCGAGGCGGCGAAGGGCACGGTGTGGGCCACCGGCTGCTCGAGCTGGTACCTCGACGATCGAGGTATTCCCTTCACCTGGCCGTTCGCGTTCAGTCGCTTCCGCGACGAGATGGCCGAGCCCAAACTCGGCGATTACGAGACTGTCTAGTTCCGCCGGCTCGATCCGCCCGTTGGGCGGTCTCGACTCGCGCGGCGGCTGCAGCGGAGCTGGTGTCTCGTCGCTCCTCCGTCGCTCCTGGCCCAATTCCGCCGGCTCGATCCGCCCGCTCACCGAAGGTGGATGACCACCAGGTCGGTCGGGAGTTCGGCCTCGGCCTCGGGGAGTTCGGTGATCGAGCACCGTCGGCCGACCAGTTGAATCAGCAAAGGGGTGCCATCGGCGTCGACCGCGATGCCCTTGGCGCGGACCGCCGAGCTCGGCAGGTCCGAGAGCATGGCGTCGAGTTCGGCTCGTTCGATCGGCACCGGCAGCGGGCGTCGCTCCACTTCGTGATGATCGAACAGGGTCGCTTCGGGAACATCGACTACGCCGCCGGGTCGGCGTCCCCCGAGGTGCAGCAGTGACGCGACCACGGCACTCTCGCCGTCGACGACCGGCGCATCGGGCGCGATGGATGCAATGTCGCGCCGGACCGCGTCGGCCAGTTCGGTGTCGACCAGATCGAGCTTGGTGAGTACCACGACGTCGGCGGCGGCAACCTGTTCGGTCACGTAGTGGCCGGCGAGAGGATCGGCTCGGCGCTCGAGGAAATGGTCGGCGTCGACCAGGGTGACCACGCCGTCGAGCTTGAAGCCGGCGCTTCGGGCCCACGGGAGGACCCGGGCCGGTTCGGCCACCCCGCTCAGCTCGACGACGACGTGGGCCGGTGGTTCGGGGCGAGCCCGCAGTTCGTCGAACGCGGCCCCGAAACCGTCGCTCAGGCTGCAGCACACGCAGCCGTCGGTGAGCTCGATCGTGTCGCCATGGCGAGAGGCGATCAGGCGGGCATCGAGGTTGATCTCGCCGATGTCGTTCACCAGCACGGCGATGGGCAGATCGGCGGTGGCCAACAGCTCGTTGATCAACGTGGTCTTCCCGGCGCCCAGGTAGCCGGCGATGAAGGTCAGTGGTACTCGACACCCATCCCAGGGCAGATACTCGGGTTCTTGGTACGGCACCGCCTCAGTCTGCCCGAAAGACCCCGTGGTGCGGTGGTCACAGGGCGTGACCGAGCCGTACCATGGTCAGATGCGTGTGGAGTCCCCCGAGTCCGGCTTGGACACTCCCGCGCCGAAACCGGCGGGCCGTCGGGTGCGCGCCTTCGGCGGCTATCAGTCGGGCTTCGACGGCATGCGGGGCGTGTGTGTCGTGTTCATCATGCTGTTCCATGCCGAGCTGGGCCCGAGCGATGGCGCGTTCTTCTCACTGTCACAGTTCTTCACCCTTTCCGGCTTCTTGATCACCGCCATCCTGCTGTCCGAACACGAGCGAGACGGGCGGATCGATTTCAAGCGGTTCTTCACCCGTCGCATGCGGCGCCTCGCGCCCGGCGCCCTCATGGGGCTGGTGGTGGCGGTCGTCTTCGGTGCCACGGTCGCGACCCGCACGCAGGCCGAGCAGCTGCCCGGTGACATCTTGGGCGTGATCCTGTACGTCGTGAACTGGCGGTTCATCGCCAATGAGCAGTCCTACGCCGAGATCTTCGCCTCACCGTCGCCGGTCAACCACTACTGGTCGCTGGCCGTCGAGGAGCAGTTCTACCTGATCATCCCGGTGGCGCTGGCCTTCCTGCTCGCCCGGCGGCTCGGTGCGCGTACCAACACCCTGATCGCCGCCTCGGTCGTGCTGGCATCGACCGCCTGGATGTGGTGGCTGTTCGATTCCGGCGCCGAAGCCGATCGCTACTACTACGGCACCGACACCCGGCTCGGCGAGGTCGGAGCCGGCGTGGTGCTGGCCCTGATCCTGAACCATCGGGGCCACGAGTATTCCGAGACGGCGCGCCGTCGGCTGGCGGTCGTCGGGCTCGCGGCCTTTGCCGCCATGGCCTACCTCTGGACCTCGATCTCGATCGCCGACGCGTTCCCGTACCGCGGCGGGTTCCTCATCAACGCAGTGCTGACCTGCACGGTGATCACCGTGCTCATCGCCGGAGGTTCACCGCTGTCGAAGATCTACGGCTTCGAGCCGCTCGCCTGGGTCGGGCGCCTGAGCTACGGCATCTACATCTTCCACTTTCCCATCTTCTTGTGGCTCACCCCGGAGCGCCTCGATCTGGGCGCGTGGCCGACCTTTGCGATTCGCGTCTCGCTCACCATCGCCGTCGCCTACCTCTCGAACCGGTTCGTCGAGGCGCCCATCCGCAGCGGTGCTTCGTTTGGCTTCGCGCCACGGGCGCGGGTTCTGGCGTACCCCGTCGCCGGCGTCGCGTTGGTGGCCGCCACCGTTGCGACCGCCAACACCTCTGGTGCCGATCCGCTCGAGACGTTGCGCACCGACGACCTGCTGGCGTCGGTGCCGGTGCAGACCGCTGATGGCGTGCTCGATCTCGCCATCCTGCACACCGCCAACAATCAGGCGGTCGTCGACGAGCTCTTTGCCGCCGCCGACGGGAATGACCGGGTCCGCGTTGCCTATGCCGAGGTAGTGGAATGCCGCGGGGGCGTCGTCGCGACCGACTCCGGCGAGACGTGCGCGAGTTGGGCGGCGGCGTGGCCGCCGATGCTCACCGAGCACGACCCCGACACTGTGCTCTGGTTCGTCGACGATTGGGCCGGCGACGAACCGACGGCACTCGATCCTGATGCACCAGCCGAGGATACGATCGCCCGATTGCTCGGCGGTGGGTTCGATCTCCTCAGCGCGAACGGCGCCAAGGTCGTCACCGCCCAATCGGGCGCGAGTTATCAGGCGAACCTGGCCCGGGCCTTCACGGCCTACGGGCAAGCGTTTGGCGACGTCGGTGCCCGCGACGATGTCGTCGAGGTCCTCAGCGGCGCGATTCCGGCACCAGCCGAAGCGGAGGAAGTCGCCAGCGCGGCCGACACCGCCGCGGTGCTGCTCGAGTTGGGTGCGCTCTATCAGCGAGCCGATCGATCGGGCGGAACCCGCGTCATGGTGGTCGGCGACTCCCAAGCTCGATCGTTGGGATTCGGGCTCGAACGCTGGGGTTCGGCCAACGATCTCTGGGTGTGGAACGTCGCGACCAACGGCTGTGGCCTGGCCGACGAGGGCTTCAAGTACGGCACGGGCGAAGAAGCCCCGCTTCGCGACGAATGCCGGCGTGTCCTCGACGACGCCAGCCGCCGGGTGCAGAGCTTCGATCCCGACGTTGTCGTCGTCTTCACCAGCGTTTGGGATCTCGGCCTCCGCCGGCTGGCCGATTGGCCAGAACCGGTGGTGATTGGCCACCCTGACTTCGATGCCTATCTCGAGCGGGAGTATCTCGCGGCCATCGATGCCCTCAGTGCTGGGGGCGCCCATGTGGTGTGGATGCAGCCGCCCTGCCTCGAATCCGGTTCGAACGAGCCCGGTGGCGACGTCAGCCGGTTCTCGATCGAGGAGGTCGATCGGTTGAACTCCGAGCTGCTCCCCCGGGTTGCCGGCCAGCGCCGGGACGCCGTTTCCCTGTTCGACCTGGCTTCGATCGTGTGCCCGGACGGCGAACCGATCCAAGAAGCCGACGGCGTCTCGCCGATCCGGGGCGACGGCGTGCATTTCAACGTCGACGGTTCGGCGTGGTTTGCCGAGACCTACGGCGCCGAGGTGCTCGCGCTGGGAGGAGTCTGATGCCCGACCTGATCGAAGAAGACCTGATCCGAGAAGCCGATCGGCTGCTCGCGGCCGATGACGTCGGAGCGGCACTGAAGCTGCTGACCGAGGCCAACCGTGCCGCGCCGAGCATCGAGCTCGAAGCCAAGCTGCTGTCGATTCGGCACCGCGCCTTCGTCGCCTCGGAACAGCCGCCGATCTCGAGCTGGCCGCCGGCCGTGCCCGATCTGTTCGAAGGCCAGCGCATTCCCGAGATCGCGGCCGCGGAGCTCACCGCCGAGCACATTGCATCCGGGTTGGCCCACCACGGATCGGTGCTGGCCCGGGGGTTGCTGGACAACGCCCGGGTGGCCGAGCTCAGGGCAACGGTCGATCGGGCCTTCGCCGCCGCCGACCGCAAGCGCGAGGATGCCGAAGCCGAAACCAGCCCGGATCTCGTGCCGTTCGAGCCGGAGGAGAAGTACAGCTTCGGCATCTTCGAACGGGCCTTCGCCAACTTCGGCAGCGGTGTGCTGGGCGTCGACTCGCCCCACGCCATGTTCCAGATGATCGAAGCCCTCGAGGCGGCCGGCATGGCCGATCTCATGATGGACTTCTTCGGTGAGCGGCCCGCATTCTCGGTGAAGAAGACAACGCTGCGGCGCACCGAACCTGACACGGTGGCCGGTTGGCACCAGGACGGCGCCTTCCTGGGCACCGAGACCCGCGCCCTCAACATCTGGACTGCACTGAGCCCGTGCGGTGTCGACGCGCCGAGCCTCGACGTTTTCGCCCGAAACTTCGATCATCTGGTGCCGACCGGCGGCCCCGACATCTACGACTGGTCGGTCAGCGACGAAACGGCCGGCACCTATGGCCTCGAGGATGTCGTTCGCCCGGTGTTCGAGGCCGGCGACGCCCTGCTCTTCGACCACATGACCCTGCACCGCACCGGCGTTTCGCCCTCGATGACCAAGACCCGTCACGCCATCGAGATGTGGTTCTTCGCGCCGTCGACCTACCCGTACGAGCAAATCCCGCTCACGCTCTAGGCGCGGCCGGCGCGGAGCTTCTAGGTTCTGAGCCCATGACCGCCTTCGCCGATGCCGCCAACCGGGTGCGAGACGGCGCCGATCACCGCGACCAAGCGGTCGGTTTGGTCGCGCAGCTCACCCCGGCCGAGAAACTCGACTGTCTCGACGGGGACACCGGTTTCTGGCCGGGCGTGGTGTTGATGTCCAACGGTGGCTACAACACCCAGGCCTGGCCGGCCGCGCACGTCGAACGACTCGGCATTCCCGGCATCGATTTCATCGACGGGCCCCGAGGTTGCGTGGTCGGCCCAGCGACAACGTTCCCAGTCTCGATGGCGCGCGGCGCATCGTTCGACCCGGCCCTCGAGTACGAGATCGGTCAGGCGATGGGCGCCGAGCTTCGGGCCAGCGGTGCGACCTACACCGGCGCGGTGTGCATGAACCTTCTCCGGCACCCCGCCTGGGGTCGGGCCCAGGAGACCTACGGCGAGGATCCGCACCACGTGGGCGAGTTGGCTGCTGCGTTGACCGGCGGTCTGCAGGAACACGTGATGGCCTGCATGAAGCACTACGCGCTGAACTCGATGGAAAACGCTCGGTTCTCGGTCGACGTCACCGCCGACGAACGAACGTTGCACGAGGTGTACCTGCCCCATTTCAAGCGGGTTGCCGATGCCGGTGTCGCCAGCGTGATGACCGCCTACAACGCGGTGAACGGCGAATGGTGCGGTCAGCACAAGCACCTGATCACCGACATCTTGCGCGACGAATGGGGCTGGGATGGCTTCGTCATCACCGACTTCGTGGCCGGTCTGCGGGACCCGGTGCTCTCGGTCCAGGCCGGGTGCAACATCGAGATGCCTTTTCGTATGCAACGCGCCGTTGCACTGGAACCAGCGATCGAATCGGGCGATCTGTTGATGGCCGACGTCAACGCTCGGTTGGCCGAGACCATCGCCACGCTGTTGCGGTTCGCCGCGGTGTTCGAAAGTGAGCCCGACCCCTCGGTCATCGCCGGCCCCGAACACCGCGAGCTGGCGCACCGGGCCGCGGTCGAATCGGTGGTCCTGCTTCGCAACGACGGCGGCCTCTTGCCGTTGGCGGCCCATTCGCTGCAGACCGTCGCGGTGTTGGGTCCGCTCGCCGTCACCGCAAGCCTGGGCGACGCGGGTTCGAGCAACGTGGCCCATACGCCGACACCGGTTGCGCCGCTGGCCGGGCTTCGGACAGCCTTGCCCAACGCCTCCCTCGTCCACAGTGACGACGATGCGAGCATCGGCACGGACGCCGATGTCGTGGTCGTGGTGGTCGGCTACACCAAGGCCGACGAGGGCGAATACATCGGCGACGGCATGAACGATGCGATGGCCGCCATGATGCCACCGATGGATCATCCCCTGACCGGATTCGACGATCCGGCCGAGGCCGAAGCGCTCGGTGCGATGTTCGCCGGTGGCGACGGCAGCGCCGCAGGCGGTGATCGTGATTCGTTGCGGCTCCGGCCCGAGGATGAAGCGCTGATCGCCGCGGCGCGGGCCCACAACGACCGGGTCGTTGTCGCGGTGGTGGCCGGAAGCGCGGTGGTGATGCCTTGGCTCGAGACCGTGCCCGCGGCCCTGATGCTGTGGTACGCCGGCAGCGAAGGTGGCCCCGCGTTGGCCGATGTGCTGTTGGGCCACGAACCGGGTGGTCGGTTGCCGTTCGCCATCCCGTCCGACGAGTCCCATCTCGTGCCGTTCGACAAGGACGCCACCGAGTGCACGTACGGGTTGCTCCACGGCCAGTGGTACCTCGATGCCAACGAGGTACCGGCCCACCTGCCGTTCGGGTTCGGGCTCAGCTACACCAGCTGGTCGATCGACTCGGCGACAGCGGCCGGCCAAGGGGCCGCGGTCACCGTCACCAACACCGGCGACCAGCCGGGGTCGACCGTCGTGCAGGTGTACGCCTCCGTGCCCGACTCGGCCTACGAGCGGCCGCTGCGTCGCCTGGTCGGGTTCGCCAAGGCGCATCTCGACGCGGGCGAGTCGGCCGAGCTTCCGATCACGCTCGATCTGGCCCAACTCGCCGTGCGGATAAACGGCGAATGGGTCACCGAGGACCAGCCGATCGAATTGTCGGTCGGCTTCGACGCCGCATCGACCCAGCCGGTGGCCGGCCCTGCTTGAAGGTGGTTGGCCTGACCGAACTTCTCGGCGGTCGGCACTAGGTTGGTTGGGATGACCGACTACCACCACGACCACGATGCCACCTGCCCGTGGTGTGGTGACCGGGCGACCTTCCCGCGCCTGGGAGATTTCTTCTCCACCAAGGCCAACGTGGTCACGACGGTTCGTACCGTCGGATGCATCGGGTTGGCGGTGCTGGCGCTCACGGTCGGACCGCGAGCGCCGCTGATGTGGGTCAGCCTGCTGACCTACTGGGTCGGCGACATGCTCGACGGCGTCTTGGCCCGCCGCTATAAGCAGGAAACGCTGTTCGGCGCCGGCTTCGACATCGTGTGCGACCGGGTTTGCGTGGTGGCGGTGTCGACCGTCGCCATGTTCGAACTGGCCCCGACCTATCGCGGGCTGCTGCTGCTGTTCCTGGGTTCGTACTGCCTGATCGATCTGGTGCTGTCGCTCGAATTCAGCCGGTTCGAGCTCAGTGTGGCGTCGCCCAACAACTTCTACGAGGCCGATCGCCCGCTCTACACCGCCAACTGGCACCGAATCGCGAAGTCGCTGAACAACGCACCGGTCATCCTGATCTTCGCGCAGCAATGGTGGGGCCTGGCCCTGGCCGGCGTCTTGATCTCGTGGTCGATCAAGCTGGTCTCGATGGCCAAGGCCCGCCACCTCGGCGGCTCGTATCCCAGCCTGATCGCGTGTTACCTGCGGTTTCTCCTCGACCGGCAGCCGGCTCCCAGCCGGGCGTCGGAACCGGTTGGCTGACTCGGCCTACGGCGTCAGGTTGAGGATCTGGCCATCGGCCAGCAGTTGGTAGAGCAACTGATCGGCGGTCACGTAGACCGCTTGTCTGGCGCAGCCGGGCCTGGCGTCGACGTCGCCGCGTTCGGGGTGTAACAGCCAGGGCGTTGTGTTGTGGCCAATGTCGGGCGCCAGGGCCGGGTCGGTCAGTACCGACACCTGCACCTCATGGGGATCGCCGGGTCCAACGCAGACGACCCGCTCGACGATGCGGGCGCGTGCCAGGATGTCGCGGGGGATGTCCAGAGCGGTCACGTTGGCCGGGATGTCACGCAACCCGGGATCGAGGCTGCGGACCTGTTTGACGATGAGGCGAGCCGGCTCCGGTGAGGTGCCATCCCGGGCCGGCCAGCCGGCGGCCATCGTCTTGAACTCGAAGTCGAGGGTCACCGTCGTGATCCGCTGGGCCACCGGCAACGACGCATTGACCTGGTCACGCCACACTTCGGCGGTGGCCAACAGGTGCTCGAACAGCTCCGCGACGGCGTCGTCGGCCATGATCTCGGCGTCGGGCGACAGCGTCGATGTCGAGCGCCGCTCGATCCGCAGCGTTCCGTCGGCTTCGAGGATCACCGTCGTCGCTTCCGGCAGCTCCAGGTCGGTCGGGTCGGGGTTGGTCACGCTGACGTCGCCGAGCTGTACGTTCACCTCGGCCTGGGCCACGGCGTCGGCATTGGGCGGCAACAGGGTGAGGGTGGCCACGCCGTTGTTCTGCTCGAGGGGGTCGTCGAAGCGGGCGTGGACCAGTACCCCCATCGCGCCGCTGCGGTGATCGACCTTCTCGCGTCGTCGCTCCTCGTAGGCCTCGAAGCCCCAGTAGCTGGCCCAGGTCTTGAGAATGGCCCGCTCGATCGACTTCTTCCGGTCGTTCTCGATCTCCTGGGTCTCGGGCCGGAAGAAGCCGGTGTTCGAGTCGTAGAGCCCGGCCCCGTTGAACCCTTCGATGTCCTCGACCGAGCTCGACGACCGGAATCGGAGGCCCTGGGTCGCGACGTAGTCGCCGTAGGTGTCGTCCAGCGCTTCGAGAATCGATCGCATGGTCGAGGGGTCGACCGGGGTGTCGCGGAACAGGTTCTTGAAGCCGTCGGCGGCCAGGATGTCGCCGATCGGGGAGCCGGGCCGGTGGGCGGTGATGAAGTCTTCGGCCCACACGGCGTCGTCGGGCTCGCCGTAGAAGTCGGCGAAGTCCTCCGGCCCTTCCAGCAAGAGGTAGCGGGCCCGGGCCGAGCTCGTGAAGTCATCGTTGCCCAACATGGCGTCCAGTTCCTCGGCCACCTGATCGAGGTGGTCGAGGTACGGCGCGACCGAGATGGCCAGCGGGGATTCGGGGGTGGGCACGCCGGGGGTGGACAACAGAGTCAAGAACCCGGCCGATTTCCCGCCGATGATCGGTCGCCACCGATCGAGGTCGGCATCGGTGTTCACCGTCGGGGCGGTCTCGGTCAGGTCGACGATCAGCGGCAAGTCGTCCCGGTTCACCGCGGGCACCGAGATCGGTACGGGCCGCTGCCGGTCGAGCCAGTTCCGATACTCCTGGCGAGAAATGAGGATGACCGAGAGTTCGCCGGTCGCGGTGGCGTGGACGATCGCATAGGCCCGAACTCGTGCCGCCTGGCGAATACCGGGATCGTCGAGTACGCCCGATTGCGACGCATTGGGAATGCCCCGATTGCGGGCCAGCAGGTTCACGTGGGCGAGGGGGGTCTGGGGGTTGGCGGTGATCAGCGCGCTGCCCGGTGGCAGGTAGTCCGGCACGTGCTCGGTGAGGATGATGTCGGTGTCGCGGGCGTCGCTCAGGTGGGTGTTCACCTCGTCGACGTAGAGCAGACGTCCGGCCGCGATGCCCTCGTTGTAGACCGCGATTTCGCCCGGTGGAACCAGCTCGTCGAACCGCACGATGCGGTCGGCATAGGGGTGGCCGTCGGCGATCATGGCATCGGCTGTCGCGCCCTGGTGCGGCGAGCGAATGACCCATTCCAGGGTGTCGGCGATGGCGGCCGGCAGCGTGTCGGCCAACCGTTCGAAGAAGCGCACGACCTCGGCGGGGGAGGGGTCGTCGCCGTACTCGAGCTCGATCAGCCACCGGTCGGTCGGCGTCACCACATTGGCCGGCACGTGGATCACTGCGCCGAGGCCGTAGTTGCGCTCGTCGGCGTCGAGGCCGAGCTCGTAGATGCCCGGGTCGTAGAGCCGGCGGCCGCTGGTCCGGCCGTCGACCCAGCGCAGGTCGAGGGGCAGATCGTCGGGGTCGAGTCGTCCGGCCCACTCGTAGACGTCGGCGATGGTGGCGAAGGGCGGGCCGTCGTGCGGTTCGGCATCGGAGGCCGGGATCTGCTGTCCGTTGAGCAACCGGAACCAGTACCACTCGTCGTGCAGGCTGTAGAAGTTGCTGTCGAGCCAGTGCACCGGCTCGTCTCCGAGCAGATCGGGCACGATGAACTTCACGACCTGGTGGTCGGTGACGCCGGATCGGGCCATGGCGAAGTACTCGTCGGCCGATGCCAGGTTCGGGACGCTGTGATCGTTGAAGCCGTTCTCGTCGATGTGGAACGGCACCGACGTCGGGGGTTCCGGAGGGCCGATCACGATGACCGGCCCGTCCGAGGTCGTGGTCGGCGCCATAGTGATCCGGGGTGCGGTCTCGATCGGTCCACCGGTGGTGGACGGTGGCGTCGGTGGCGTGGTCACCTCGACCGGCCGGGTCGACGTCGGCCCTCGGGTTGTGGTCGGCGCTGCCGTGTCGGAACCACAGGCTCCGGCCAGCAACGCGAGGATGACGGCGAGGGTGGCGAAGCGGCTGGTGCGCCGCTCTCCCTCGCCGTCGTGTCGTCGTGTCGTCATCGGTCCCCGCGATCGTGTGACCGTCAGACGTCTGACGTCACGGGAATGGTTCCCTGCGATCGTGTTGCAGTTCTATGACGTACCTATCGGAACATCGCGCCGGACCCTTTCGGAGCTAGCCGGCGATGGCATCGAGGATCGGCAGCTTGCCGGCCCGGCGAGCCGGGCCCCATGCCGCGACCAGCCCTGCGGCGGCCGCGACCGCCACCAGCAGCACGATGCGCCCGGTGGGGATGGCCAGCGTCGAGGTGAGGGAGTCGGGCAGTGCCTCGACGGCAGCCCAGCCGAATCCGACGCCGGTCACCACGCCGAGGGTGGCGCCGAACAGGGCGACCAACCCGGCCTCGAAGCGCACCATCGAGCGAACCTGGCGGCGGGTCATGCCGACCGCTCGCAGCAAGCCCAGCTCGCGGGTGCGTTCGAAGACCGAGAGGGCCAGCGCATTGGCGATGCCGATCAAGGCGATGATCACCGCGAGGGCGACCAGGACGTTGAGCGCGGTCAAGGCCTGGTCCACGAATCCCTCGAGCTGTTCGACGTAGTCGCCGAACGTGTCGAAGTTGGCGGTCGGGAACGCCGTGCTCAGGGCGGCGAACGCTCCGGCGGTCTGCTCGGGGGCGACCCCGTCGACCGTCGACAGGGCCATCCACTCCCGGGGCATCTCGTAGCCCGCTTGGGTGAACACCGAGTCGTCGGTCAGGAACTCCTCTTCGATGATCACGTCGTCGGTGAACACCCCGATGACCTCGAGCTGGGTCGTGGCGCCGTCGAGGCTCAGGAAGGGGAGGCGGTCACCAACCGTCAGGTTCGAGGCCGCAGCTTCCTCGTCGGAGATCAGTACCGGGTTCGCCACGTTCGGGTCGTAGGCCGAGCCGCTGGTGATCCCGAGGTCGAACAGCTCGTCGGTCGCCCGCAGATCGGTCGCCACCCACTCGGTGTCGACGCCGTCGACGGACTGGCCGAGGTAGCTGAAGCCGGTGACGGTGTCGATCTCCGGTCGATCGGCGATCGCCGCTTCGAGCCCGTCGGGGAATCGATTCTCGGTCGCTTCGGTGACCAGGTAGTCGGCCTGCACGCTGCTTTCGAGCGTGGCCCGGAGTTGGGCCTTCAGTGATTGGCCGACGACCAGGGCCATCGAAACCATGGCCAGACCGATCATCAGCGCCGCCGCGGTGGTGGCGGTCCGACAGGGATTGCGGCCGGCGTTCTGTTGGGCCAGCTGGCCCGGAACGCCGAACACCTTGCGCACCGGCCAACCGAGCGCCCGGGTGAGCTGCTCGGCAAAGAGCGGGCTCAGCAGGGTCACACCCAGGAACACACCGGCCGCGCCCAGTGCCAGCATGGCGATGACGAAGCTGGTGGAGGCACCGGCCAAGCCCAACGC